>DASZHU010000301.1:0-5168 GCA_035937605.1 Acidimicrobiales bacterium
CCAACTCGATCGTGCGTTGATGGGCAAGGCCGCGTGGATGAGCGGCTTGCGTCGGGTCGAGGCGGCGTCGCGCGACTCGGCGCCGATCATCGCCCGCGACCTGCGCGGCCTGGTGAAGATCAACCCGATCGCGACGTGGACCGACGACGACGTCGCCGGTTACATCGCCGACCATGACGTGCCGGTGAACCCGCTCACGCTGCAGGGCTACCCGTCGATCGGGTGCATGCCGTGCACCGAGCCCGTCACCGACGGGGACCATCCCCGTGCCGGGCGCTGGGCCGGACGCGACAAGACGGAGTGCGGCATTCACGACATGTAGCCGGCTCGGGATCCACCCGGGTCGGGTAGGTTGCGGTCGTGGTCAAAACGACCGTCAGCATCCCGACCAGAGTGCTCGTGCTGGGCATGGCCCACGAGGACGGCACCGTCGTGGCCGACGAGGTGCTCCCGGTCGCAGAGGCCTGCGGGCTGACGGCGGAACAGGTGCGATCGTGCCTGCGCCGTCTGGTCAAAGAAGAGCTGTTCACCCGCGACGGCACCGGCCGCAACGCCCGGTTCCGCGCCACCGAGCAAGGCCTGAAGGCGCTCGGTTCCAGCATGGAGCGGCACCGTCTCGCGTACGTGCAGGACCACGCCGGCCGCGGTTGGGACCGCAAATGGCGCATGGTGTCGTTCGCAGTGCCGGAGTCCAAGCGCGCCGCGCGCGACGCGTTGCGCGATCGGCTGCTCGCGCTCGGCGGCGCCCCGCTCGCCAACGGCCTGTACGTGTCGCCCCATCGCTGGGAGAAGGACGTAGCGGGCGAGGCCGAGCGGCTCGGCGTCGACGATGCGGTGACGCAGGCGTCGACCGACGATCTCACGGTCGGCGGCGTGTCCGATCCGCGCGAGCTCGTGAAGCGACTGTGGCCGATCGACGAGATCGCCGCGCGCTACGAGCAGTTCGTAACGACGTACCGGGGCGTTCCCGACGCGCTCGAGCGCATGCGCGCGCGACGAGAGCGCCTCGCCGATGCGGTGTTCCTGCCCGGCGCACTGTCGGTGACCGTCGAGTTCACCGAGATCTTCGCCGACGATCCGCTGCTGCCGCCCGAGCTGTTGCCGCGCCCATGGCCGGGCCGCGCGGCGCGCGAGCTACTCGTGCGCAGCCGCCGCCTCGCGTTGCTGTTGCGCGAGCAGCACAACCGGCCCGCACTCTTCCGGTCGTTCGACGACGTCATCGAGTCCATCCCATAGGAGAACCAGTGAGCTCAGCGGTGGTGGTCACCGGCGGTGGTTCCGGCATCGGGCGCGCGTGCGTGCTCGCCTGCGCCGAGGCGGGCCGGCCAGTCGCGGCGTGGGACCTGAACGAGGACGGGGTGAACGCCACCGCGGCCGAAGCGGTCTCTCGCTTCGGAGTTGCGGCGGTCGGGCGCGTGCTCGACGTGACCGACTCCTCGACGTTCGCTGTGGCGATCGCCGACGCACGCGAGGCGCTCGGCCCGATCGGCGGCCTGGTGCACGCCGCCGGCGTCGGCGGCGCGGTGCCCGTGCCGTTCATCGACGAGGCCGCGTGGGACGCGGTCGTCGACGTCAACCTGCGCGCCGAGGCACTGCTGGTGAAGGCGCTGCTGCCGTCGTTGCGAGAGGTCGGGACGGGCGCCGCGGTCGTCGGCATCGCGTCGGTCGAGGCGCTCAGCGGCAACGGGATGTTGCCGGCGTACTGCTCGTCGAAGGCGGGCCTGCTCGGCCTCACGCGTTCCATGGCGCATGCCTTCGCGGCCGAGGGCATCCGCGTGAACGCGGTGTGCCCGGGTGCGGTCGACACCCCGATGCTGGCGCCGCTCCTCGCCATGCCCCAGGCACGGGCGCGCCTCGAGGAGCGCATCCCGATGCAGCGGATCGCGGAGCCGATGGACATCGCGAAGGTCGTGCGCTTCCTGCTGTCCGACGATGCGAGCTACGTGACGGGCACGTACGTCGTCGTCGACGGTGGCATGACGGCATCCATGTGATGGCGCTGCCGCTCGAGGACTACGCGTTCCTCTCCGACCTCCACTCCGCGGCGCTCGTCGGCCGCGACGGCTCGATCGACTGGCTGACCTTTCCCCGCTTCGACTCGAGCGCCTGCTTCGCGGCGCTGCTCGGTGACACGAGCAACGGACGGTGGCTCCTCGCCCCCAAAGGCCAGCCCCGCTCGGTGACCCGCCGCTATCGCGACGGATCGCTCGTGCTCGAGACCGTGTTCACGACCGCCGACGGCGAAGTGGCGGTGATCGATTGCATGCCACCACGCGACGAGCAGCTCGACGTGGTGAGGCTCGTCGAGGGGCGCCGCGGTCGCGTCCCGATGTTCATGGAGCTCGTGATCCGCTTCGACTACGGGCGCATCGTTCCCTGGGTGCGCGGCACGCACGGCGGGCTGCACGCGGTCGCCGGGCCCGACAGCCTCGAGCTCGTCACGCCCGTGCCCGTCGAGGGGCGCGACATGACCTCCGTCGCCGAGTTCTCGGTGTCCGAGGGCGACGTGGTGCCGTTCCGTCTCACGTGGCACCCCTCGCATGTTCGTCACCGCACGAGCGGTGATCCGGTGGAGATGATCGACCGCGCGGAACAGTGGTGGCGCGACTGGTCGGCGTCGTGCACCTACGACGGCCAGTGGAGCGACGAGGTGCACCGCTCGTTGACCGTGCTCAAGGGCCTCACGTTCGCGCCGACCGGTGGGCTCGTGGCCGCGCCGACGACGTCCTTGCCCGAGTGGCCTGGCGGCGAGCGCAACTGGGACTACCGATTCTGCTGGCTCCGTGACGCGACGTTCAGCCTGCTCGCGCTGCTCGAGGCGGGCTACGAATCGGAAGCGAACGCGTGGCGCGACTGGCTGCTGCGCGCGGTTGCCGGCGATCCCGCCCGGTTGCAGATCATGTACGGGCTGGCGGGCGAACGGCGGCTCACCGAGCTCGAGCTCGACTGGCTCCCGGGCTACGCCGGGTCACGGCCGGTGCGCACCGGCAACGGCGCGTACTCGCAACGACAGCTCGACGTGTACGGCGAGGTGTTCGACGTGCTGTACCACTCGACGATGTACGGCGAGCAACTCGACGACGACGCGTGGGAGTTGCAGCGCGTGCTCATGGACTACCTCGAGGGCGCATGGACCGAGCCCGACGAAGGCATCTGGGAGGTCCGCGGTCCCCGTCAGCAGTTCACCCACTCGAAGGTGATGGCCTGGGTCGCGGCGGACCGGGCGGTGCGCACCGTCGAGCAGTTCAACTGCGACGGTGAGTACGACCGATGGTGCCGGCTGCGCGACGACATCAAGTCATGGGTGCTCGAGCACGGCGTCGACGAGCGCGGCGTGCTCGTGCAACACGAGGGCACCGATGAGCTCGACGCCAGCCTGTTGATGGTGCCACTCGTCGGCTTCCTCGCGCCGGACGACGAGCGCGTGCGACGCACGATCGATGCGATCGACCGCGAGCTCACGAGTGACGGATTCGTCATGCGCTACCACCCTCGGGCCGAGCTCGACGGCATGACGAGCGGCGAGGGCGCGTTCCTGCTGTGTTCGTTCTGGATGGTGCAGGCGCTCGCCGCCACCGGACGCGTCGATGAGGCCCGCATTCGCTTCGAGAAGCTGCTTGCGCTCCGCAACGACGTCGGCCTGCTGAGCGAGGAGTACGACCCCGTGGCGCGCCGTCTCCTCGGCAACATGCCACAGGCGTTCAGTCATACCGCGCTGGTGAACAGCGCGATGCAGCTCAACGCCGCGGCCGGCGGCGCGCCTTCCGTCCGAGCGACGGGGGCTGGTAGCCGGCGTCGGCCGCGTTGATGTTGGTACCGGGCGGAACCAGCTCGTCGATGCGGTCGAGCACCTCGTTGCCGAGGCGCACCTCGGCACCGGCGAGGACGTCGGTGAGCTGCTCCATCGTGCGCGGGCCGATGATCGCCGACGTGACGGCCGGGTGCTCGAGCACGAACGCGTGGGCGAGATGGGTCAGCGACACGCCCGCGTCGGCGGCCAACTTGAGCAGCTCCTCGACGAGGTCGAGCTTGCGCTGGTTCGCCGGCAGGTCGTAGTTGAAGCGATCGGGCACTCGGGCCGCTCGACCGCTGGTGGGCGCCGCCTCGCCGCGCCGGTAACGGCCCGTGAGCCAGCCGCCGGCCAGCGGGCTCCACGGGATGACACCCATGCCGTACTGCAGGCAGGTCGGCAGCACCCCGGTCTCGATGCCGCGGGCGAAGATCGAATAGGGCGGCTGCTCGCACCGGAACCGCTCCCGGCCGCGCCTCTCGGCCACCCATTGCGCCTCGACGATCAGCTCTGCGGGGTACGTCGAGCTCCCGATCACCCGCACCTTGCCCTCGTGCACGAGATCCGACAGCGCCGCGAGCGTGTCGTCGAGATCGACCGTGGGGTCGGGCCGATGGGCCTGGTAGAGGTCGAGGTAGTCCACTTCGAGCCGGCGGAGGCTGTTCTCGACCTCTCGCTTGATCCAGCGCGGTGACGCACCCCGCTCGTTCGTGTCCTCGGACATCGGCGCCACGAACTTGGTGGCGAGCACGACGCTGTCGCGCCGGCCCTTCAGCGCCTTGCCGACGATCTGCTCGGACTCGCCGGTGGAGTAGACGTCCGCGGTGTCGATGAAGTTGATGCCGCTGTCGAGCGCGTGATGGATGATCCGCACACAGTCGTCGTGGTCGCGGTTGCCCCAGGCGCCGAACATCATCGCTCCGAGGCAGTAGCGGCTGACCTGGATCCCGGTTCGTCCGAGCGTGGTTCGTTCCATGTATGGGACCCTACGCCGATGGAACCGCATGCGACTCGCCCCCACATGCCGGACTACGGGATCAAGCCCGCAAACGAGGGAACCGGCCTGCTGCCGTGGAGTTGGGCCGTCGAGCGGCTCACGAGCTCACACGACTACTGGGTGGCGACGACGTGGCCCGACGGCCGGCCGCACGTGACGCCGGTGTGGGGAGCGTGGGTGGACGACGCGCTCTGGTTCAGCTGCGGGCCGAACTCCCGCAAGGCCCGCAACCTGGGTCGCGACCCGCGTTGCAGCATCACCACCGACAAGCCATCGGAGCCCGTGGTGCTCGACGCGGTCGTGGAGCTGATCCCCGGGCGCGAGACGGCGCAGCGCTTCTCGGAGGTCTCGACCGCCAAGTACGAGATCGAATACAGCGTC
>DASZHU010000302.1:0-3051 GCA_035937605.1 Acidimicrobiales bacterium
CCGCCCTCGTCACATCGTGCCCGGAGCCGCAACGGCCTCAGGCCCCGACGGCTCCAGACCACGCACATACGCGCCTGGCTGCTACTGCAAGAGGCCCTGCTGGAGGCACCTGAGTTCAGGCAAGCGCCAGCTCCTGCTGGGCTAGCACCTCGCCGACGTTCGGGACGGCACCGGAGAAACCGGTCATGCGCGTCCACGAGCGTTCGCGCTCGATCTGTCGGCGCGAAGCGGCCGTCAGCAGCCGGCGTGACTCGGTGCGCCCCGGCGTGTCAGGGGTGGCGGTCAGGGCTCCGAACAGCAGATCGGCACACCGCTTGAGCTCGATGCTCTGAGCGCGCAGCGCGAGGAGGTCCGCCGGTGGTTCAGCCGATGCGTCGATCGCGGCGCGGGCCTCGTCGGCGCCCTGCGCCGGGTCGAGCGCGAGCAGGTCGGTCACGAGCGCGCGCACCTCGCGGTGCTCGAGCTGCTCGTAGTGTTGCTCGTGCGCGACGACGTCGATCACCCAGTCGAGCGAGGCGAGCACCAGTCCGGCCTGCTCCTGGGCGAAGCCGTTGTCCGGATCGACCGCCGGGACGACGACCTTGGCGATCGTGTTGCGGATCGCGCCGAGTTGCTGTGACACGTTCGGAATCATTGTCAGTCCTCCGCGATGAGGTCGTTGAGCTGGTGCATGAACGCGACGCCGAGGCCGCAGACGAAGTTCTGCAGGACGTCCAGATGTGTCATCTTCTCGGCTGCGGCGCGGGCGCCGCAGCCGACGGTCACGACCGCCGGCCAGTACAGGTTCTGGACCAGGTAGTAGCTCAGCCGGTCCTCGTCGACGGTCAGCCCGGACTTCTCCTCGTATCGTGCGATCAGCTCGTCGCGTGGCATCAACGCGCAGCAGTTGAATGTGCCGTCGTCGGTGACCTGCCCCCAGTCCTTCATCATCACGTACGCGAGGTCGTGGTGGCGGTCGCCGAGGTACACGAGCTCCCAGTCGAGGATCGCGGTGATCTTCGCCGAGGCCTCGTCGAACAGGAAGTTACCGTTGCGGTAGTCACCGTGGATCACCGAGATGTGGTCGATCGGCGGCCGGTGCTCCCACAACCACTGACGCGCGAGTGCGACCGTCGGGTGGGGCTCGAAGCTGTCGTCGTCCCACATCCGGTCGATCGACGCCTGCCGCCACTCGATTGCATCGGTCGTTCCCGCCCGCGGGCGCTCGAACGACGGCAGCTCGTGCGCCGTCCAGTCGAACGAGTGCAGTGCGGCGAGGTAATCGACGAACTGCTCGGCCAGCGCCGGGCGCAGCTTCTCACCGTACGTGGTGCCGAGTCCCGAGGCGGTCTTCGGGGCACCCGCCGGCGCGACGACACCGTCGAGGAAGTTGCAGACCACCGCGGGGGAACCGAGGTCTGCCGGGTCGTCGGTCGCCCAGTAGACCTTCGGGACCGGGAGCACGCCGTGCACGGCCTGGAGCACCTCGGCCTCGCGCAGCCGCGGCGTCTCCGTCAGCGACGCGGGCGGATCCATCCGCAGGACCATCTTGTCCCGGCGCGGACCGTCGGCGTCGCTCCAGTCCAGCTCGAAGACGAACTGCTCCTTCGACGCGCCTCCGGCCATCCGGCGCAGGTCGATCACCTCGAAGGCACCGTCGATCCGGTCGGCCAGGAACACCTGCAGCCGCTGCGCGATTACCGACACGACCGGCGACTGATGCTGCACGACGCCACGCCGCGCGAGCTTGCGGTCGAGGGTCTCGGCGATCGTTCGCTCGATGTGCGGGGCCGTACTGGTGCTCATCGCGAGATACCTCCTTGAAGAACGCGTGCATGACTGGAAAAGCGGTCGCCGAGCCAATCCATCCCGAAGATGTCACCCTGCTCGGCGTAGCCGACGCGGCTGCCGTCCGTGTAGCGCATCAGCGTGTGGAAGCAGACGTAGGCCGGGATGAACTGGTACCAGGGGCAGCCGGCAACGGCGGTGCCGAAGAACTCGTACTCCTTGTCGCGGGTGTCCCTGCACCAGATGCGGTTGCTGACCGGGATGAAGTTGACGCGCTCGGCCTCCATCCGGGCATCGGTGATCCCGAACACCTCGCCGTGGTCGTGGAGGTAGCCGAAGCGCAACTGGTCAAAAACGATCCGGCCGTTCCTGTCAAGGTCCATCGTCATCGCCAGGTGTACCCCCAGTTCCTCGCCGAACGTCACGTGGACCCATGTGACCGCGCGTCCGCCCCACTCCTCGCGCGGGCCCCACGAGCGGTCCATGCCGTCGTAGCAGTTGACCTCGTACTGGCGGCCGCGCAGCTCCAGCGTGCCGGTCGTGTGTCCGATGCAGTCGAGGTGGCCGTTGGCCCATGCATCGCCTAAGCCCATGTCGGACTGCCCCGCGGCGATCAGCGGATTCTCGGCAGGATCGTGCGTGTCGAACGGCTGATGCAGGCTGCGGTAGGTGAGGTCGAACGCGCAGGCGCCGTGCGGGTCGTCGTAGGCGAAGCGGAAGTCCCGCGGCGCGTCGAGCGCCTGGACGACGTAGTTGTTGCTCGCGAACTGCATGTCGAGGAACGACTTGGGGCACGGCTCGTGCATGCGTGAGTCGAGGAAGTCGATCTCGTAGGGTTGCGCGCGGAACCCCTGGAAGACGATGATCGCCGTCGCGGCGGCACCGACGTTCGGCCGCGCGAGCACGTAGGCGTTGCCGAGAATCCCGGCCTCGGGCACCGAGAAGATCAGGACGATCGTCTCGGCCCAATTGGCGATGTTCGGATCGCTCGGATGGAACTCCGAGTCTGCTGCAGTAATCAACGGACTCTCTCCTCGCTACTCGTGACTTGATGGTGCTGCCAGCACGACGTCAACCGCCGCAACCGCGTCTGGCTCAGGGTCGAACCCCAACGGCAGGTACCAGGCACGGTCGACCGCGGCCCATTCGCGCGTGGCGGCGATGACGCGCCGCTCGACGCGGTCCCGCGTTGCGGCGTCGGCGTGCGCGGCCCGGCGGACGAAGTCGCGGACCGCCGCGGCCAGCGCCGCGCTTGCCGATCGCAGCGCCGCACCCGCCGGGTGG
>DASZHU010000303.1:0-2158 GCA_035937605.1 Acidimicrobiales bacterium
CGATGCCATCGAGCTCGAGGAAGGTCCGGCGGTGCACGTTGTGCGGATGCTTCGGTGCTTCCTCCAACGACAGCACCGGCGCGAAGCACACGTCGGTGCCTTCCATGAGCGCACACCACTCATCGCGCGTCTTCGACCCGAAGACCTCCTTCATGCGCTCCTTCATACGAGGCCACTCGTTCTTGTCGTGCTGGAAGGGCACGTCCGGGTCCCCCTCAAGCCCGGTCAATCGCAACAGCTCCGCGTAGAACTGCGGCTCGAGCGAACCGATCGACACGTACTTGGCGTCGGCCGTCTCGTACACGTCGTAGAAGTACGCGCCGGTGTCGAGCAGGTTCGAACCTCGCTGGTCTTCCCAGATGCCCATCGCGCGGAACGCGTGGAACATCATCATCAGGCAGGCAGCGCCGTCGACCATCGCGGCGTCCACCACCTGCCCCTTGCCCGACCGGGCCGTCTCGAGCAGGCCGCAGACCATCCCGTACGCCAGCAGCATGCCGCCACCACCGAAGTCACCGACGAGGTTCAACGGCGGCAAGGGCGCCTCACCTCGGCGCCCGATCGGCTCGAGCGCGCCGGCGAGCGCGATGTAGTTGATGTCGTGACCGGCGGTATGCGAGTACGGCCCCTCTTGGCCCCAGCCCGTCATGCGCCCGTACACGAGCTTCGGGTTACGGGCGAGGCAGTCGTCGGGACCCAGGCCCAACCGCTCCGCGACGCCGGGACGGAACGGCTCGAACAATCCGTCCGCCGCCTCGACGAGCTGCAGCACGAGCTCGACGCCGTCGGGGCTCTTGAGATCGACGCCGATCGAGCGCCGCCCCCGCATCAACACGTCGGCGGGGGGCGTGGACGGATCGCCGCCGCGCACGCGATCGGCGCGGTCGATCTTGATGATGTCGGCGCCCATGTCGGCGAGCATGAACGCGCAGAACGGGCCCGGGCCGATGCCGGCGAGCTCGATGATCTTGATGCCGTCGAGCGGTCCCTTGCTCATGCCGGTTGCCCCGCGGTCGCGACGAGCGACGTGATGGCCTCGACGTACACGGGCCACAGCTGCGGGGGCATGTCGTGGGCCATGTCCTCGACCTCGAGGTAGCGAGCGCCCGGAACCACCTCGGCGGTGCGCCGCCCACCGGACACATCGACCAGCGGATCCACGTCACCGTGGATGACCAGAGCCGGCAGCTTCAGCTCCTCCAAGCGCTCGGACCGCGACGGTGAGGCCATGATGCCGAGCAGCTGGCGTCCGGTGCCGGCGGGGAAGTACCCGCGCTCCCACGCCGCGGCGGCACGATCGCGCACGGCAGCCTCGTCGAAGTACTTCGGGCTCCCGATCACACGCCATGTCTCGACGCTGCCGTCGATGTACGACTCGCGGTCTTCTGCGGGTGGGCGCATGAGCGTGGCGGCAGCCTCGGGGTGGGGCATACCGACGTCGCGGTCGCCCGTCGTGGACATGATCGAGGTGACGGTCAGGACGCGCGCGGGGAAGTCGAGCGCGAGTTGTTGGACGATCATGCCGCCCATCGACGCGCCGACCACGTGGGCGGCATCGATCTCGAGGTGATCGAGCAGGGCCACGGCATCGGCGGCCATGTCGGCGATGAGGTACGGCGCGTGCACCTCTTGTCCGGCGAACGCCTTCACGATCTCGGCCGCGAAGTCGATCTGCTCCGACTCGATCTTGGTCGACAGGCCGACATCACGGTTGTCGAACCGGATCACATAGAAGCCGCGGTCCACGAGCATCCTGCAGAAGTCGACGTCCCACGCGATCGCCTGCGCGCCGAGCCCCATGACGAGCAGCAGCGGCACGTCGTCGGCGTCGCCGAAGGTCTCGTACCAGATCTCGATTCCGTTCGCGGATGCAGTCGGCATCCGGGCATGTTCGTCTCGTCTTGACCGCCCGGTCAAGACGTACCGCCCACGCCACCCGCCCTCCATCGCACTTGCGAACGAGGGGTAACGTCCGGCGCCGTATGAGCTTGACGTTCGGCGTGCACACCGGCCTCCAGAACACGACCGTCGACGAGCTGCGCTCGCTCTGGCACCGCATCGAAGACCTCGGCTTCGATTGGATCTCGATCTGGGACCACTTCTACTCGGCGGACTTCAACGGCTTCGAGTGCCTCGAGGCAGTCGCGAGCCATGCGGC
>DASZHU010000304.1:0-3481 GCA_035937605.1 Acidimicrobiales bacterium
CATCCTCGCGACGCCCTCCGTGGTGTTGAGCGACGCGCAGGTCGTGCGGGTTGGGAAGTCGGATCACTTCCCGGTGCGCGCGCTCGTCACTCTCTGACTAGAGTCAGGTAATCGTCGAGGACCATGTGGAGCAGGTGCGCCGATTCAATCGTGCGGTCACCCAGCGGGTGGGTGCGCTCAACGACCACTACCTCGCACGCGACCGTCCGCTCGGCGAGGCGCGGGTGCTGTGGGAGATCGGCGCCTCGGGCTGCGACGTTCGTACCTTGCGAGCTCGCCTCGAGCTCGACTCTGGCTACCTCAGCCGGATGCTCCGGTCGCTCGAAGCTGACGGGCTCGTCGCGGTCACCGCGGGCGACCAGGACAAGCGGGTGCGCACCGCGAAGCTCACTCGTCGAGGCGCGGGCGAGCGACGCGTGCTCGACAAACGGAGCAATGCGCTCGCCCGTTCGCTCCTCGAGCCGCTCTCGGGCGCGCAGCGCGACCGGCTCGTGACCGCGATGAGCGAGGTCGAGCGACTGCTCACGGCGGCACTCGTCGAGCTCGACGTGATCGATCCCGCGCACCGCCATGCGACCTACTGCGTGCACGAGTACTTCACCGAGCTCGACTCGCGCTTCGACACCGGCTTCGACCCCAATGTGACCCGCGCCGTCGACCTCGACGAAGTGCGGCCGCCGAACGGTCTGTTCCTCCTCGCAACCTTGCGATCCGAACCCGTCGGCTGTGGTGCCCTCAAGTTCCATGGACGCAAGCCCGCCGAGATCAAGCGCATGTGGGTGGCGCCGTCGACGCGCGGGCTGGGCGTGGGTCGCCGACTCCTCGCCGACCTCGAGACGCGCGCCCGCGACCACGGCTGCGGCGCGGTGCGCCTCGACACGAACAGGACGCTCACCGAGGCGATCGCCATGTACCGATCGTCGGGCTACGTGGAGATCGAGCCCTTCAACGATGAGCCATACGCACAGCACTGGTTCGAGAAGCGGCTGTCGCGGCGCTCACCAGTCGATCGTGATGCCGTCCGCGGCGTGGGGATGCTTCTCGAGCCATGACCGAGCGAAGGGGCACTTCGGCACGATGGTGAGCCCGTCGCGACGCGCCCGGTCGAGCGCGGCCTGCACGAGCCGGCCTCCGATCCCCCGGCCCCCGAGCTCACCGGGCACCTCGGTGTGGATGAGCGTGAGTCGATCGCCGTGCACGTGGTACACGAGCTCGGCGGTGTGGCCGTCTTCCTCCAGCAGGAAGCTCTCGTCGGCGGCGTCGTCGACGATCTCCGTCATCGCATGCGCACCAGCGTGTCGAGGTCGCCCGATTGGAAGCACCACGGCGGCCGCTCGGGGTCACCCGCGACCGTGTCGACCTTCGTTGCCGGGAACCCGTCGATCACCGACTGGTCGCCGAACTCGGCGCGCTGCTTCAGGACCGCGCCGGCGCGCACGATGCTGCGAGCACCGACCCTCGCCCAGTCGCATACGGTCGCCGCTGGTTCGACCACCGTGCCCGCACCGAGCTGGCAGCCGTGGATCATGGACATCGGCCCGATGATCACGTCGTCCTCCACGATGAGCTCGTTGTCGGGCAACAGGTGCAGGACACTGTTCTCCAGGATCTGCACGCGCTCGCCGATCCGCACCGGCCCGTGAGAGTCGCCGATGATGCGCACGCCCGCGCCGATGATCGACCCGGCGCCGACCACCACGTCGCCCGTGATCTCCGCGCTGTCGAACACCGTGGCCGTCGGAGCGACTGCGGGCATCTTGTCTCGATACGCGTACAGCTGTCCCATGTTCGCTCCTGCCGGTTCTGTGCCGATGTAGTCCACAGCATCGAGCTCGTTCGGAAGAGCGAGATCGCCGTTGCGCAGCCCGCGCAACCTCGTCAGGTCGGCATCCGACGCGCGACGCACAACGCGGGCCGGGTTGCCAACCGCGACCGAATCACTCGGAATCTGCATCCCCTCGGGCACGAGGGTGCGCTCACCGAGGAACACCCGATCGCCGAGCCGCGACCCGGCCAGCAACGTGGAGCCGTTCCCGATCTCGCACAGGTCGCCGACGCCGGTGCCGACCAGCGTGCACCGATGTCCGAATACCGTCTTGCGTCCGACGGTCGTCTCGAGCCCCGGCCGCCCGATGACCACTGAGTTCTCGAGCACCATCGACTGCGCCCCGATGCGCACGCCGCGGTCAACCGAGCGAACCACCGCGCCCTGCGCGAGGCCGCTGCGCGCGCCCACGACGACGGTGCCGAGCACCGTGGCCGACGCGGCGATGCTGACCGTGTCAGAACGCCAAGCCTCGAGAACCGGTCGCGGCGCGCTCACCGCGCCTTGGTTTACACCCTCTTCCGAATCGCGCGCGATCCCACTCAGAGCGGGATCGCGGCGTACAGGCCGCTGAAGATCTCCGTGCTCGACGGATTCGGCCCCACGAAGTCCGCGAACAGTGCGAGGCCGTCGGGGTCGACGTTCCATGCCTCGGAGAGCGCGCCGTACGCCCGCATCGTGGGCAGCTCCCACGACAGGACGAGCGCGTTGCTCATCTCGCCGGCCAGCACCATCGTCGCGAGGCGAGCATTCGACGCGCCTTTCGACTCGACGAAGTCGGCGCAGCGCCGTGTCGACTCGAGCAAGTCCTCCATGCGGCCCGGCGTCGGCCGGAACAGGTGGACCTCGACGTAGTTCGAGCGCGCCGCGTTGCCGACACGATCGAGCGGAAGCTCGGACATCACGGACTGTGACGCGATCGTGACGGGGCTCTTCGGGCCCCGAGCCTCTTCGGTGAGCCGCTGCAGCTCGACGTCCGCGCTCAGCTCGTCGGCGGCGGTGCCGTACGCCTCCATATCCTCGTACTCGCTGGTGAGCACGAGGGTGCCGCTCGCCTCGCCCGCGGTGACCGCCGTGAAGAGGCGGTTCTCTCGAGCGCCGTGACGTTCGAGCAGCTTCGCCGCTCGACCTCCGAGCTCGATGGCGTCGGCTAGCCGGCCGGGAGTCACGACGGATTGTGTTGACGAAACAGCAGTCATGGTTGGTCCTCTCGCAGGGTTTGGGGTGTTCGTGATCGGGAAACGTGATCCCGGCGCAAGCGGGCGATGAGGTCACCGACGGCCGCCGAGTCGTCGAACAGCTCGCTGCACTCGACGCGCCGCAGGACGAGCAGGTGTGAGGTGGACGTCAAGGTCACCGTCGCGGGCGCCGGCGCGGCGTTCACGACCTCGGGCCAGCCGACGCAGCTGCCGGGGCCGAGCATGGCGACAGGTCGACCGTCGACGGTGGCGATCGCCGACCCCTCGATGACGGCCACGAACTGGCGCACGCACTCACGCTCCGTGCACAGGCGACGCCCGGCGCGCACGACGAGCTCGGTGAGCGGCACTTCGGTCGCAGTGGGCTGTCGCCGCGAGCGGTCGCGCCTCGACGAGGGAAAGACGTGCATGACGGCTCGACTCTCACCGATCGCGCTTTCCGCCCACTTGCTACCGG
>DASZHU010000305.1:0-15697 GCA_035937605.1 Acidimicrobiales bacterium
CATCCTCGACAAGGCCGAAGACCTGACCGCGGCCGAGCTCGTAAGCAAGATCCTCGAAGGCCTCTACTACGAGGACCATCCGTTGGGTCCGCCCAAGCAGGTGCTCGTGCCGGTCGAGCCCGACGACGTCGACCTGTACGAGCGATGGCTCACCGAATGCAGGGGGTCCGCAGTCGCCATCCGCGTGCCCCGACGCGGTGACAAGCGCGCCCTACAGCAAACCGTCGCGCAGAACGCGAAGGAGGAGTTCGTTCGACACCGGCTGCGACGGTCATCGGACCACAACAGCCGCGCGCGGGCGCTCAACGAGCTGCAGGACCACCTCGGCCTCCCGACCGCGCCCTTGCGCATCGAGTGTTACGACATGAGCCACATCCAGGGGTCCGACTACGTCGGGTCGATGGTCGTGGTCGAGGACGGACTGCCGAAGAAGTCGGACTACCGACGGTTCAAGATCAAGGAGGTTCCGGGCAACGACGACTTCGCGGCGATGGAAGAGGTGCTCACCCGCCGGCTGACGGCGTACCTCGTCGAGAAGGACAAGCCGCCGGCGGACAAGACCGGCAAGTTCTCGTACCCGCCGCAGTTGCTCCTCGTCGACGGCGGCAAGGGCCAGCTGTCGGTCGCGACGCGTGTCGTCGAAGACCTCGGTCTCGCCGAAGAGATTCCGGTGGCGTCGCTCGCGAAGCGCTTCGAAGAGGTGTTCGTCCCCGGTCAGCCGGACCCGATCCGCATCCCGCGGCAGTCAGAGGCGCTCTACCTCCTGCAGCGCATTCGGGACGAGGCGCACCGGTTCGCGATCACCTATCACCGCGAGTTGCGGGGCAAGCGGATGACGAAGTCGGTCCTGGACGAGATCCCGGGCCTCGGACCGACCCGGCGCAAGCGCCTGATCAAGGAGCTCGGCAGCATCAAGGCGGTGAAAGAGGCGTCGCTCGAGGAGCTCGAGGCACTGTCGTGGCTTCCGAATCCCGTCGCCGGCGCGGTGTACGCGAAGGTCCACGCGGCACCCGCACGCCGTTGACGTCGGATCCCTGGGAGACCAATGCCGGCTGGTGGCAGGAGGGGTTCACCGCTGGCGCCGACCCCGAGTACGAGGAGCAGATCATCCCGCTCGCCGTCGAGTGCCTCGCGGGCGCGTGCCGCGTGCTCGACATCGGATGCGGCGAGGGCCAGATTGCTCGGGTCGCGAAGCGACTCGCCGGCGTCGAGCAGGTGGTCGGTGTCGACCCGACCGTCGCGCAGGTCGAGGTGGCCCGTGAACGTGACGGCGGAGTGCGCTACGCGCGCGCAGGAGCGGGGGCGCTTCCATTTCGAGGAGGGTCCTTCGACGCGGCCGTCGCCTGTCTCGTGTTCGAGCACATCCGCGATGTCGATGACGCCATCGCCGAGGTCGCGCGCGTGCTCGAGCCCGGCGGGCGGTTCGCGTTCTTCCTCAACCATCCGCTGCTGCAGACGCCGAACAGCGGCTGGATCGACGACCACGTGCTCGACCCGCCGGAGCAGTACTGGCGCATCGGTCCGTACCTGGTCGAGGACGAGACGCTCGAAGAGGTCGAGAAGGACGTGTTCCTCCCGTTCATCCATCGGCCGCTCAGTCGCTACGTGAACGCACTTGCGGACAACGGACTTACCATCGTACGGATGGAGGAACCGGCCCCACCGCCCGGCTTCCTGGCGAGGGCGGGCGAGTACGCAGCGGCAGCGACGATCCCGCGCCTGCTTTTGCTGCTCGCAACACGCGCATGAGCGAGTTCGTCGTGATCGCCGGGCTGTCGGGCGCCGGCCGGTCACAGGCCGCCGACCACCTCGAAGATCTCGGGTGGTTCGTGATCGACAACGTCCCGGCGGCGCTGGTGCCGAAGCTCGCCGAGCTCGTGACCGACCCCGGCAGCACCCACGAGCGCGCCGCGCTCGTCGTACGCAGCGGCGACTACGAAGAGGAGATCCGGCCGGCGCTCGAGGCGCTGAGAGGTGCGGGCCAGCGCGTGCGCATCCTGTTCCTCGACGCGGCGACCGATGTGCTCGTACGCCGTTACGAGGGCACGCGGCGACGGCACCCCGTGCCCGGTTCGAGCCTGTCGGACAGCATCGAGCGCGAGCGGCAGCTCCTCGAGCCCCTGAAGGCCGACGCCGACGTCGTGGTCGACACCAGCGATCTGAACGTCCACCAGCTGCGCGCCTGGATCGTCGAGCTGTTCGCGGCTGATTCTGTCGACGCCGGGTTACAAGTGAGCGTGGTGTCGTTCGGGTACAAGCACGGAGTTCCCCTGGACGTCGACATGGTGTTCGACTGCCGGTTCCTCCCCAATCCCCACTGGGTGGACGAGCTGCGGCCGCTGACCGGCAACGACGACCCGGTTCGCGACTACGTGCTCGGGCAGCCAGAGGCCCAGACCTTCCTGTCGAGGCTCGACGACCTCTTCGAGCTGCTCGTGCCCGGCTTCGTGCGCGAGGGGAAGTCGTACCTCCGCATCGCGGTCGGTTGCACCGGTGGCCGTCACCGGTCGGTCGTCATCGCGGAGGAGCTCGCGCGCAAGCTGCACGACCACGGGCTCGACCCGACCGTCCTCCACCGAGACGTCGAACGCTGATGCGCCCCCGTGTCGTCGCGATCGGCGGGGGCCACGGCCTCGCGGTCACCTTGCGCGCCGCGTCGACATACGCCGCGTCGCTCACCGCCCTCGTGTCGGTCGCCGACGATGGTGGTTCGAGCGGCCGGCTGCGCGACGCCACGGGCCTGCCGGCGATGGGCGACATCCGTCACTGCATCTCGTCGCTGGCCGAGCCGGCGGTGCTCGGCGAGATGTTCGAGCACCGCTTCGACGATGAGCTGGCCGGCCACGCGCTCGGCAACTTGATGATCGCCGCGCTGGCGCAACGCGTCGGGTTCCGCGCCGCGGTCGACCAGCTCGCCCGCCTTCTCGGTGTGGGTGCGCGCGTGCTCCCCACGACCGAGGAGCCGGTCGATCTCGTCGCGGTTACGGGCGACGGGATCGTGCACGGCCAGGTGGCCGTTCAGCAGAGCACGGCGATCAAGCGGGTGTTCCTCGAGCCGGCCGACCCGCGTGCGGATCCCGAGGCGATCGACGCGATCGAGTCCGCACACCAGATCGTGATCGGCCCGGGCTCGCTGTACACGAGCGTGCTCGCCGCACTCGCGGTTCCCGGGATCCGTAGCGCGGTCGCGGCCAGCGACGGGCTGGTGGTGTACGTGTGCAACCTTCGGCCCCAGGTTCCCGAGACCGCCGGGTTCGACGACGACGCGCACGTCGAGGCGCTGCGCGATCACGGCGTGATGCCCGACGTCGTGGTGCGCGCCTCCGGCCTCGCTCGTGCCGACGGACGCGCCCACGATGCGACGCTGCTCGCCGAGGCGCTTGCGCCCCTTGTTGGGTCGAACGACACCTCGTGAGTAGGGTCGATCGGACGAACTGAGGAGGATCAGGAGCACATGACGATTCGCGTCGGCATCAATGGTTTCGGGCGCATCGGAAGGAACTTCTTCCGGGCGGCTCGCAAGGCGGGAGCCGACGTCGAGGTCGTCGCGGTGAACGATCTGACCTCGCCCGAGATCAATGCGCATCTCCTGAAGTACGACTCGACGCATGGCACCCTCGACGACGAGGTCAAGGTCACCGGCGACGGCATCGCCGTCGGCTCGACCAGCATCAAGGTGTTCGCCGAGCGTGACCCGAAGGCGCTTCCGTGGGGCGACATCGGGGTCGACGTGGTGATCGAGTCGACCGGCATCTTCACCGACCGCGACGCTGCGGCCGCGCATCTCGAGGCCGGAGCGCCCCGCGTGATCATCTCGGCGCCGGCGACGGGCGCGGACGCCACGTTCGTCATCGGTGTGAACGACCGCTCCTTCGACCCGGCGGCCCACCTCGTGGTCTCCAACGCGTCGTGCACCACGAACTGCTTCGTACCGATGGTCAAGGTGCTGGACGACGCGTTCGGAATCGAGCGCGGCCTCATGACGACCGTGCACGCCTACACGAACGACCAGAACCTGCTCGATCTCGTGCACAAGGACCTCCGCCGGGCCCGCGCCGCAGCGGTGAACATCGTGCCGGCGTCCACCGGCGCGGCCCGGGCCACGAGCCTCGTGCTCGAGTCGATGAAGGGGAAGCTCGACGGGCAGGCGTTGCGTGTCCCCGTGCAGGACGGTTCCGTCACGGACTTCACCGGGATCCTCGCCCGCGACGTGACCGTCGACGAGGTGAACGAGGCGTTCCGCGCTGCGGCGGGCTCGGGGCCGCTCGCGAAGGTGCTCGTCTACAACGAAGACCCGATCGTGTCGTCGGACATCGTCGGTTCACCGGCGTCGTGCACGTTCGACTCGCCGCTCACGCAGACGATGGGCAACCTCGTGAAGGTGATGGGCTGGTACGACAACGAGTGGGGCTACTCGAACCGGCTCGTCGATCTCTCGATCATCATCGGCCGCGCCAACCAGTCTTGAGCCGCGTTCCCCAGCTGGAGGACCTTCCCTCCGTGGACGGCAAGCGCGTGTTGCTGCGCGCCGACTTCAACGTGCCGCTCGACCACGGCGAGATCACTGACGATCTGCGCATACGCGCCGTGCTGCCGACGATCGAGTGGCTTGTCGGCCACGGCGCTCACGTCACCGCGTGCACGCATCTCGGGCGCCCGAAGGGCGAGCCGAATCCCCAGTACTCGGTCGAGCCGGTGCGCCGGCGGCTGCACGAGCTCGCGCCCGGCGTGGAGCTGATGGAGAACCTGAGGTTCGATCCTGGGGAGGAGGCCAACGACCCGAAGTTCGTGACGAAACTGGTCCACGGCTTCGACGCGTACGTCAACGACGCGTTCGGTGCCTCACACCGCGCGCATGCCTCGATCGTCGGGCCGCCCCAGCGTCTGCCGGCGGCGGCCGGTCGCCTGCTCGCGAAGGAGGTCGAGGTGTTGCTCGGCCTGCGTGACGCGCCGCGGCGCCCGTTCGTCGCGGTGCTCGGTGGCGCCAAGGTGTCCGACAAGCTGGGAGTGATCGACGCGCTGCTCGACCACATCGACGCGCTGGTGATCGGCGGTGGAATGTGCTTCACCTTCCTGGCCGCGCAGGGCCACTCGATCGGCGACTCGCTGTGCGAGAAGGACGAGATCGACACCTGTGCTCGTCTGCTCCAACGGCCCAAGCCGATCCACCTTCCGAGCGACGTGACTGCGCTGGGCCCCGGTGACCAGGTGCGGCAGGCCGGCGTCGACCTTCCCGCCGGGTGGAAAGGCCTCGACATCGGGCCGGGTACCGCGGCGGAGTTCACCGATGTGATCCTCGAGGCCCGAACGGTGTTCTGGAACGGGCCGATGGGTGTGTTCGAGGACGATCGGTTCGCAGCGGGGACGCGCACGGTCGCGCAGGCGGTCGTCGACACCAAGGCGTTCACCGTGGTGGGAGGAGGCGACAGCGCGGCCGCGCTCGCGCGATTCGGCCTCGACGACGGCGTCGACTGGATCTCGACCGGTGGTGGCGCGTCGCTCGAGCTCCTCGAGCTCGGCGACCTGCCGGGGCTGAAGGCGCTTCGCGGCGTCTCGTAGGGTGACGGCCGATGGCCTCCGCAACGAGTCGCAAGCCGCTCATCAGCGGCAACTGGAAGATGCACCACAACCACTTTGAAGCGATCCAGACGGTGCAGAAGCTCGCGTTCCTCCTCACACGCGATGACTACGACGCGGTCGACGTCTCCGTGCACCCACCGTTCACCGACCTGCGCTCGGTGCAGATCACGCTCGCCGACCAGAAGGCCACCGACATCCACTTGGGTGCGCAGAGCTGCCACTGGGAGGAGAAGGGGGCGTTCACCGGAGAGGTGAGCACCACGTTCCTCGCGAAGCTCGAGTGTTCGTACGTGATCGCCGGACACTCGGAGCGTCGCGAGCTCTTCGGCGAGACGGACGACGTCGTGCACAAGAAGGTGCGGGCGATCCTCCGGAGCGAGCTCACGCCGATCCTGTGTGTCGGCGAGACGTTGGACGAGCGCGAGGCGGGTGGGACCGACGCGAAGGTCGTGGGTCAGGTCGAGCGGGGCGTCGCGGGACTCAAAGCCGATCAGGTCGCCGGTCTCGTCATCGCCTACGAGCCGATCTGGGCGATCGGCACCGGGCGTACCGCCACGCCCGACGACGCGCAGGCCGTCTGCGCACTGATCCGCACGACCGTCGCCGCCAACGTGAACCATGAGACCGCGGAGGCGGTTCGCGTCCAGTACGGCGGGTCGGTGAAGTCCGACAACATCGTCGACCTCATGGCCCAACCGGACATCGACGGCGCGCTGGTCGGAGGGGCGAGCCTCGATGCCGACGAGTTCGCTCGCATCGTCCAGTACCGGCTGCGCTGACCGCGCGTCGCTCGGGCAGATTGCCCAGCAGACCGCTCAAGACCTGGTCGTTCTGGCCGATGGGTCACGCGGCGTCCCGTTGTTGCGGCTTCTTTGCCGTCGATCCGGTACAAGACGGGATCCTCGACGACCACGGCCGTCGTGGCTAGGGTCAACACCCGCAGTACGGACGAAGAGTGCACGGTCACGCTCCGTCCATCCCGGTGGTGGGGGCACCCCGGGTCATCGTGTCAACCAACCAGGAGGTCCGGTTACGTGGGTCGACAGCGTCGGGGTGCACAGCTCCTCGGTCTCGCGCTCATCATGGTGCTCGTCGCCGCAGCATGCGGCGGCAGCAGCAAGAACAACGCGGCCAGCGGCTCGAGCGGGGGCTCGAATGCGAGCTCGTCGGCGGCGGTGCCCAAGGGCGGCACCCTGATCATCGGGGCGGAGCAGGAACCCGACTGCATGGACTGGATCGGATCGTGCAGCGGCTCGAGCTGGGGCTACTGGATGGCCGCGGTGCAGACCATGCCGCGCGCGTTCGACGTCGTGAGGGACGACCAGGGCAACTACAGCTACAAGGCGAGCATCGTGCTCAAGGGTGAGCCCAAGCTCGAGACCACGCCGAAGCAGAAGATCACCTACGAGATCGCCGACAACGCGGTCTGGAACGACAACCAGCCGATCACGTCGACCGACTTCAAGTACACGTGGGATCAGATCGCCAACGGCACGGACGTGTACGACAAGACGGGTTACAAGGACATCGAGTCGGTCGACGACTCGAACCCGAAGGTCGCGGTCGTCACGTTCAAGAACAACTACCAGGACTGGAAGGGCCTCTTCACCGGTAACTACGGCATCTTCCCGAGCCACCTCCTGCAGGGTAAGGACCGCGACGCGGCGATGAAGGACGGCTACAAGTTCTCGGCCGGTCCGTGGATCATCGACTCCTGGACGAAGACCGACAACATCACGCTCGTGCCGAACCCGAACTTCTTCGGCACCAAGCCGAGCCTCGACAAGGTCATCTTCAAGTTCCAGCCCGACACGTCGTCCGAGTTCACCTCGTTCAAGTCGGCTCAAGTCTCGATGATCTACCCGCAACCGCAGCTCGACGCGGTCGACCAGATCAACGCCGGCCTGCCGAACAGCCAGAAGGTCATCACGACCCAGACGGGCAACTTCGAGGCGCTGTGGCTCAACCAGGGCAAGGCTCCGTTCGACGACGAGGCCGTGCGCAAGGCCGTTGGCTTCGCCATCGACCGCGGCGCCATCGTGCAACGCCTGTTCGGCGGCCTGGGCGTGAAGGATCCGCTCCAGTTCGTCAATGCGCCGGTCGTGCAGCAGTACGTCGACCCGCAGGCCTTCGCTCAGTACAAGCTCGACAAGTCACAGGTCGACTCCCTGCTGACCGGTGACGGCTACGCGAAGGGCAGCGACGGCATCTATGCCAAGGGCGGCCAGAAGCTCAGCTTCACTGTCCGCACCACGGCCGGGAACAAGCGTCGTGAGCTCACGCAGCAGGTCCTCCAGCAGCAGCTGAAGGACGCGGGCATCGACATGCAGATCGACAACGCGAAGGCTGCAGACCTGTTCGGCACCATCCTTCCGCTCGGTGACTTCCAGGCGGCCATCTACGCCAACGTCCTCACGACGCTCGGTCCGAGCATCTGCAACATCGCGTGCGCGTCGAACGCCTCGCCCATCGGTCAGAAGGGCGGCAACAACTACCAGCGCACGAACATCCCCGAGCTCGACACCGTGCTGCACAAGATGGACGGTGAGCTCGACGACTCGGCACTCCAGTCGGAGGGCAAGCAGGCACAGGATCTGGCCGCGAGTCACATGATCAACCTGCCGATCGATCCTCTGCCGAACATCCTGCTCTGGAGCAACAAGGTCGTCGGCCCCGTCGGCGACAACGGCATCCTCGGGCCGTTCTTCAACATGAACTTGTGGGGCGTCACGTCCTAACCGGTTCGTCGGTATGGGGGTCCCGGTCCGCCGGGGCCCCCATACACCGTTCTCCGACGAGGTGACCATTGCTGACCTACGCCGCCCGGCGGGTGCTCTACTCGATTCCGGTCATTCTCGTCGCCTCGTTCCTGTTGTTCGCAGCGGTGCGGGCGACCTTCGACCCGACGGCGCGGCTGGCGCAGTCGAGGGACCCGCAGGTGCAGCAGCGCGAACGCGAGCGCCTCGGGCTGACTGACCCGATCCTCGTGCAGTACGGCGACTGGTTGAAGGGGGCTGTTCACGGCGACCTCGGCCAGAGCTCGGCCAGCCGCGAGGACGTCTCCGCGATGATCAGCCGCTCGATGGGCAACACGTTGCAGCTCATCGTCATCGGAGCGCTGGTGTCCGCCGTGATCGCGATTGGCATCGGCGTGTACTCCGCAGTCCGGCAGTACTCCGCGCTCGACTACGTGTTCACCGGCCTCTCGTACATCGGGGTCGCGATGCCACCCTTCTGGTTCGGTTTGCTGGCCATCGAGTTCTTCGTCGTCCAGCACCGATGGCTCCTGTCCGTCGGTCTCCACACGGGCGACAGCACTTCATTCGACCTCGACTACGTGAAGCATCTCGTGCTGCCCGTCGCCACGTTGTGCGTGCAGATCATCGCCTCGTGGAGCCGCTACGAGCGGGCCTCGATGCTCGATGCGCTGAGCGCCGACTACGTGCGCACGGCCCGGGCGAAGGGTGTGCCCCGCCGCAAGGTGATCCTCAAGCACGCGCTGCGCAACGCCTTGATCCCGTTCGTCACGGTCGTCGCTCTCGACTTCGGCGCCTTGTTCGGCGGGCTGATCATCACGGAGAACATCTTCGCGATCGGCGGCATGGGTCGGCTGTTCTACAACGCCATCCTCGTCGGTGACGTGTACGTCGTGCAGGCGTGGATGATCATCGTGGCGGTGTTCATCATCATGTTCAACCTGCTCGCGGATCTGATCTACGGCGTGCTCGATCCCCGGATCCGGCTGTCATGAGGACCGAGGGCAACATCGGCGGCGTCGAGCCGAGCCCACTCGGCTCGCCGGTTGGGGCCGAACCCATGTCGACGCTGTCGATCGCCGAGCCGGAGCCCGTCCCTCGCTCGCAATGGCAGCTGTTCCGCCGTCGGTTCCTTCGCCACCGGCTGGCGGTCGCGGGCGGGCTCGTGCTGATCCTGCTTATCGTGGTGTGCTTCGGGGCCAAGTACTTCGCCTTCTACGACAAGAACCAGCAGAACCTCCTGCTCGGCCCCACGTCGCCGAGCAAGGAGCACTGGATGGGCACCGACGAGATTGGTCGCGACACGATGACCGAGATCCTGTACGCCGGACAGATCTCGTTGAAGATCGGCCTCGCTGTCGCGCTCGTCTCGACGGTGGTGGGGACGGTGATCGGCGCGATGGCTGGCTACTTCGGGCGCTTCATGGACCAGCTGCTGATGCGGTTCACCGATCTCTTCCTCGTCGTGCCCGCCATCGCGGTGCTCGCGATCGCAATCAAGTTCTTCCACGACACGCCTTTTGATCAAACAACGGTCATCATCTTCGTACTGGCCGGGCTTGGCTGGATGTACATCGCACGCGTCGTGCGCGGGCAAGTGCTCTCACTGAAGGAGAAGGAGTTCGTCGAGGCCGCGCGGGCATCAGGCGCATCGAGCGCGCGGATCATCTTCCGCCACATCCTCCCGAACTGCATCGGGCCGATCCTGGTCAACGCCACGCTCAGCATCGCGGCGGCCATCGTGACCGAGTCCACGCTGTCGTTCCTCGGATTCGGCGTGCAGCCGCCGGCCACCTCGTGGGGCAACATGCTCTCGGCGGCCGAGGGCAACTACAACCAGAACACGCACCTGCTCTACTTCCCGGGAATCATGATCCTGCTCACCGTGCTCTGCGTGAACTTCTTCGGTGACGGCCTCCGTGACGGCTTCGACCCGCAGGCCAAGCACTGACGGTGGAGGAGGGTCCCGTCAGCATCGAGCTCGAGCCCGCCGCGCCGGGTTCGGGCAAGTGGACGGGCGCGCTGCTCGAGGTACGCGACCTGTCGGTCACGTTCCAGTCCGACGACGGGCCGGTGCACGCCGTCAGCTCGATCAGCTTCGACCTCGAGGACAACGAGACCCTCGGCATCGTGGGCGAGTCGGGGTCGGGCAAGAGCGTCACGTCGATGGCGATCCTCGGCCTGTTGCCGCGCCAAGCGATGGTCACGGGCAGCGTGAAGCTGCGGGGTCGCGAGCTGGTCGGGCTGTCCGACCGGGCGATGCAGCCCGTGCGCGGCAAGTCGGTCGCCATGGTGTTTCAAGACGCGCTCACGGCGCTCAACCCCGTGTACACCGTCGGCAACCAGATCGGCGAGGCCATCAAGGTGCACGACGACGTGTCCGACCAGGAGCTCCGCGACCGGGTGCGCAACCTTCTGGAGATCGTGGGGATCCCGAACCCCGCGGAACGCGCCGACCAGTACCCGCACGAGTACTCGGGCGGCATGCGGCAGCGGGCGATGATTGCGATGTCGATTGCCAACGAACCCGAGGTGTTGATCGCCGACGAGCCGACGACGGCGCTCGACGTCACGATCCAGGCCCAGGTGCTCGAGGTGCTCGAGCGCATCCAGGACCGCACCAAGAGCTCGATCATCCTGATCACCCATGACCTCGGCGTGGTCGCTGGTGTCGCCGATCGCGTGCTCGTCATGTACGCGGGCCGCCAGGTCGAGCTCGCCACTGTCGACGAGCTCTTCTACAACCCGCGACACCCTTACGCGCGCGGGCTGTTGGCATCGCTCCCGCGAGTCGACGGGCGCCGCGACGCCCGCCTGAACCGCATCATCGGTCAACCGCCGTCGTTGATCGCGATCCCGAGCGGTTGCGCCTTCCACCCGCGCTGCAACGACGCCAAGCTGCCGTCACCATGTCAGACCGACCGTCCCGAGCTGCGCGAGATCGCAGTGGGTCACTTGTCGGCCTGTCACTTCGCGGAAGACCTCCCGAAGCTGAGCACGAGCGATCTTGCCGCTGACGAATCGAGCGAGGACGGGTCCGTTGGCTGAGACGATCCTCGAGGTCACCGACCTCGTGAAGGAGTTCCCCGTGCGCGCCGGGCTGCTGCAACGACAGGTGGCCACCGTGAAGGCGGTGTCGGGCGTCTCGCTGTCGGTCGAGAAGGGCCAGACGCTCGGGATCGTCGGCGAATCGGGCTGCGGCAAGTCCACGACGGGCCGCTTGATCCTGCGGTTGATCCCCGCCACCTCGGGCTCGGTGAAGTTCCGCGGTGAGGAGGTGCTGACTCGCTCGGCGCGCGCCATCCGTCAGCTCCGCCAGAAGATGCAGATCGTCTTCCAGGATCCGTACGCGTCGCTCAATCCGCGCATGACCGTGCAGTCGATCATCGCAGAGCCGATGGCGATCCACCGCACCCGGGGACGCAAGGCCGCCGCAGCGCGCGTGAAGGAGTTGATGGAGCTCGTTGGACTCAAGGCCGAGCACGCCAGCCGGTTCCCGCACGAGTTCTCGGGCGGCCAGCGTCAGCGCATCGGCATCGCACGCGCGCTCGCGCTCGATCCCGAACTGCTCGTGCTCGACGAGCCGGTGTCCGCACTCGACGTGTCGATCCAGGCCGGCGTCGTCAATCTCCTGGAAGACCTGCAGGACGAGCTCGGTCTCTCGTACGTGTTCATCGCGCACGACCTCTCGGTGGTGCGTCACATCTCCGACTTCGCGGCGGTGATGTACCTCGGCAAGATCATCGAGATCGGCACGGCGAGCGACCTGTACGAGCGGCCGGCCCATCCGTACACGCAGGCGCTGCTGTCGGCGGTGCCCGTGCCCGATCCGCGCAAGGAGCGGGCGCGCAAGCGAATCGTGCTGACCGGCGACGTACCGAGCCCGATCAACCCCCCGTCGGGCTGCCGCTTCCGTACGCGCTGCTGGAAGGCGCAGGAGATCTGCGCGCAACAGGAGCCGGAGCTGATCGATCGCGGCCAGGGCCACCCATCCGCCTGCCACTTCGCCGAGGTCGTCGACGTCGTCTCGGTGTGAGCTCGACGACTAGCGATGATGGCGCAGCGCGACGAACGTGTCGCTCAGCGCCCGCAGCGAACCGCCCCACGTTGCCTCGAGCAGCGCCGTGGGCCCGGAGGCGAGCGTGACGCGGAGCCTCGAGCCGCCGAGACGCCGCACCACGTCGACGGCGGATACCTGGTCGAGCGCGACAGACGTCGCCAGCCGCCCGGGCCGACCCCGCCACCGCGTCGCGCGCCACAGCAGGAGCCGGCGTTCGCTGAGACCGAGCACGAAGATGCGCGCCGGCGCCGGGAACCCGGCGCGAGGCGAGGTGCGCCGGGAGAGCGCGACCCTCGCCGCGACCAGCAGCTCCTCGTCGCCGGTGAGGCCGGTGCGCAGCTCGTTGGCGTGACGGGCGGCCCACCGGTTCACGGCGCGGCACCGTAGCCAGTAGCCTCGTCGGTCGCCATGCTTGCCGCACTCGTGATCACCAAACTGATCTTCTGGGTCGGGCTCATCCACGTCGGGGATGGTCTGTTGCTCATCTTCCTCGTGCTGCTGCACAGCGGCAAGGGTGGCGGCCTGTCCGACATGTTCGGTGGCAGCATCGGCGCGACGGCCGCCGGATCGACGGTGGTCGAGCGCAACCTCGACCGCATCACGGTCGTGGCGGCGCTCGTGTTCGCGTTCACCACCGTCGGCTTCGCGCTGCTCCTCTCGTAGGTTGCGCAACCGCCGGCGCCTGGCCGTTGTGCTCGTTGCGCTCGCCGCGTTCGCGGGCTGCACCGACTCGAGCAAACCGAACGGCGCGGCGTCGTCGGCCAGCACCGCCGCCGAGAAGCCGGTGGCGGGGGGCACGCTGCGAGTCGGCATCGAGCGCCCGAAGACCCTCGACCCGGCCCACGTCTCCCCGGGGTCGCAGAGCGAGCTGCTGGTCGCCGATCTGCTGTTCGACCGCCTCACCCACATGGACGACAAGGCCGTGTCGGCTACGCCGGCGATCGCGAGCTCGTGGCATGCGTCGGCTGACCAGAAGTCGTGGCAGTTCACGGTGCGCGCCGATGCGCGTTTCAGCAACGGCCGGGCGATCACGCCGGCCGACGTGAAGTACACACTCGAACGGGTGGCGAAGCTCGGCGAGTCGTCGCTGGCCGCGCTGCGCGTCGACATGATCAGCGGTTTCACGCCGTTCACGACCGGGGCGGCGCCCGAGCTCATCGGGGTGCACGTCATCGACGACCACACGATCGGCATCGACCTCGACACGCCGGTCGCGGTACTGCCCGAGCTGCTGGCGGCGCCCGAGTTCGGCATCGTGCCGAAGGAGGCGGTCGAGGCCGCCAACCCGCCGTTCGCGACTGCACCCGTGGGGAGTGGCCCGTTCTCGTACGCGGGCACGCAGGGTGATGTGGTGAAGCTCGTGCGATCGACGCAGGGCTCCGCGCTGCTCGACGCGATCGAGCTGCACGAGTACGACGCCGCCAACATCGGCAAGTCCTACGACGACTTCGTGGCCGGCAACCTCGACTGGAGCGTCGTACCGAACGACCGAGCCGAAGACGCCGCGCAACGCTTCGGCGCCGATGACTTCCGGCCGTTCGACGCCGAGCTCTTCTACGCGTTCAACCTCCTCGACCCCACCTTCGCCGACGTGCGCTTCCGGCAGGCGATCGTGAAGTCGATCGACCGCGCCGCGCTGGTGAAGGCCGTGTATCCCGGTGTGGCCGACCCACTCGCCGGCGTAGTCCCTGCCGGCGTCGCCGGCCACGTCGATGATCCGTGTGGCGAGCCGTGCAAGTTCGATCCGCCTGCGGCGCGCGCGTTGCTCGCACAGGCGTTCCCGGACGGCCACATCCCGACGATCAACCTCGACTTCTTCACGGGCACCGGCGAGGCCGCGGTGGCGGGCACGATCACCGCCGACTTCGCCGCGGTTGGGATCACGGTCACGCCTCGGCCGAAGAGTCCGGACGACTACGACGTGTTCGCCGTCAGCGGTCAGCAGCAGTTGTTCCGCCTCGGCTCGATCGGTCTGTACCCGTCACCCGACGCGTATCTCGTGCCGCTGTTCCTCACGGGTTCGCGCGACAACGCGACGGGGTTCAGCAACCCGGCGGTCGACCAGTTGCTGCAAGCCGCGCGCGCGAATCCCGATCCGACGGCCCGACAGAAGCTCTACCAACAGGCCGAGCAGCAGATCATGGCGCAGGCTCCGATCGTGCCCATCGCACAGTTCCGGACCAAGGCCGTGGTGTCGAAGCGCGTGCGTGACCTCGTCGTCACCGTGACCGGCACCTTCGCCGGCGAGAAGGTCTGGCTCGGATAGGGTGAGCGGCCCCCGCGGACGTGGTGGAATCAGGTAGACACGCCAGCTTGAGGTGCTGGTCCGGGCAACCGGGTGGAGGTTCAAATCCTCTCGTCCGCACCAGACCGCTCGGTGGTCGACGGCGTGGCAGCATGTCGGCGTGACGACTTCGGTGCACGAGCTCGACCTGCCGGAGGTCGAGCTGATCGACCTCGATCGCGACGAGGCGATCGCGCTGCTGTCGAAGGTGCGCGACCAACACTGGCTGGCGCGGACACCGGTCGGCTACATGGCCACGCGCCACGAGGACGTCACCGCGATCCTGCGCGACAAGCGGTTTCACTCCGCGCTCTCGATGATCACGCAGATGGCGGGCATCCCGGACGACGGCGGTTTCATGGAGCGCCGGCGTGACTCGATCCTGTCGCTCGAAGGCGAGGAGCACGCCCGGCTCCGGCGTCTCGTGGCCGGTGCGTTCACGCCAAAGTCCGCGGAGCGGCTGCGTCCGTTCATGCGCACCGTGATCGGGGCTCTCGTCGACGAGGTGGCGCCGACGGGCCGGTGCGAGCTGGTCGAGGACGTCTGCGAGCCGTACCCCATTCCGATCATCTGTGAGCTGCTCGGCGCGCCGAAGGAGGACTGGAAGCTCTTCTCTCACTGGGCCACGGACATCTTCCGCATCTTCAACAATGACCTTCTCAACGACCTGCCGATCATCCAAGCGGCGAGCGACGAGCTCGACGAGTACGTGAAGGCAATGGTGGCCGACCGCCGCTCGAAGCCGGCCGACGACTTGCTCAGCGATCTCATCGCGGCGGAGGAGGCCGGCGATCGGCTGTCCACCGACGAGCTCGTCGGGCTCGCCGAAGCGGTGCTCATGGCTGGTACCGACACGACGCGCAACCAACTCGCGTGCTCGGTTGCCCTCTTCGCCCAGCACCCGGAGCAGTGGCAGCTGCTGCGGGAGCGACCGGTGCTCGCCGGCCGCGCGGTCGAGGAGTCGATGCGGTACATCGGGGCGGTGCGGGGCACCGCCCGCATCACGGCCGAGGACGT
>DASZHU010000306.1:0-20082 GCA_035937605.1 Acidimicrobiales bacterium
GAGCTCGCTGAGCAACTCGTCGACCGCGTCGACCGGCGCGCGGCACGCGTACTCGCGGCACACGTAGGCGTAACCCTCGCGCCGGTCCTGCCACAGCGGCGACTCGTACGGCTCACCCCAGGCCAGCACGGCGTTCGGGCTGTAGCGCGACTGCACGGTACGAACCAGATCGGGTCGGTCACCGACGATCGCGACTTCGGTGACGCCGGCATCGACGAGATCGACGGCGGCGAGGAGGTGTGCGAACGCGGTGGGATGCTGGCCCGCGACGCCACCGAGCAGCCGCAGGATGTCGTCGGCGCGCTTGCGGTAACGCCCGACACCGGTCAGCGCGCCGAGGCGCAGGAGCCCCACTGCCGCGAGCGAGTTCGCGGCCGGCGTTGCATTGTCGAGCAAGTCCTTCGGTCGCGCGACGAGCTGCTCACCGTCGTGGCCCGTGGTGAACAGCCCGCCGGCATCGTCGTCCCAGAACAGCCTCAACAGACCGTCGGCCGTGTCAGTCGCGGCAGTGATCCACCGTGCCTCGCCGGTGGCCTCGCCGAGCCGTGTGAACGCGTCGACCAACGCGCCGTAGTCGGCGGCGAAGGCGAGCGTGTGCGCGCGGCGCTCGGCTTGCCAGCTCCGGAGCCACCGTCCGTCGGGGCGCCGTAACTCGCGGAGCAGGAACGCGCCGGTGGTGCGGGCGGCGTCGAGCCAGTCCATCCGCCCCATCGCGGCGGCCGCCTCCCCGAGCGTGGCGAGCATCAGCCCGTTCCACTCCGCGAGCACCTTGTCGTCGAGGCCGGGTCGCACGCGGTGAGCGCGAGCGGCCAGGAGCCGCGCCCGCGCCGTGTCGATCTCCGGCGGCCGGATGAGCTCGCCGCGGTGCGTGATGCGGTTGAGGATGTTCGTGCCCTCGAAGTTGCCGTCGCCCGTGACGCCGTACCAGCGGATGGCGGCGTCCGCCAGCTCTGGCGCGTCCGCCAACGCGGACCTCATCTCGTCGGGCGTCCAGACGTAGAACTTCCCCTCCACGCCCTCTGAATCCGCGTCCTCCGCCGAGTAGAAGCCGCCGTCGGGATGACGCAGATCGCGCAGCACGTACTCGATTGTCTCCTCGACGACCTGCGCGTAGGCGTCCGATCCGGTGACCTGCCATGCGTGCAGATACGTTCGGGCCAGCAGCGCCTGGTCGTACAGCATCTTCTCGAAGTGGGGCACGAGCCAGATCGCGTCGACGGCGTAGCGCGCGAACCCGCCGCCGAGATGGTCGTACATGCCTCCCGATGCCATGGCGTCGAGCGACGTACGCACCGTCTGCAGTGCCGGCTCCGCGCCGCTGCGGTCGTGCGCGCGCAGCAGGAGCTCGAGGCTCATCGACTGCGGGAACTTCGGCGCCCCTCCGAATCCGCCCCATTGGTCGTCGTGCTGTGCCCGAAGGTTGGAGTAGGCCGCGGTGAGCACCTCGACGCCGGGTAGCGCTCGCCCGTCGGGCGCGGCGAGTGCGGCTGACTTCCCGATCGCCGCGGTGAGCTCGTTCGCGTGCTCGATCAGGTCGGCACGGCGGTTCCTCCACGCGTCGTCCACGGCACGGCACACGTCGACGAAGCTCGGCATGCCGCCCCGCGACTGTTTCGGGAAGTAGGTGCCGCAGTAGAACGGCCGACCGTCGGGGTCGCAGAACACCGTCATCGGCCAGCCGCCGTGCCCGGTCATCGCCTGAGTCGCATCCATGTAGATCGCGTCGACGTCGGGACGTTCTTCACGATCGACCTTCACATTGACGAAGAGCTCGTTGATCACGGCCGCGGTGTCCGCGTCCTCGAAGGATTCGTGCGCCATCACGTGACACCAATGGCAGGCGGAGTAGCCCACCGACAGCATGATCGGTTTGTCCTCCGCTTTCGCCCTCGCGAACGCGTCGTCGCCCCACGGGTACCAGTCGACGGGGTTGTCCTGGTGCTGGCGAAGGTACGGGCTCGTCGACTCCGCCAAGCGGTTCACATGGTCAGTTGTAGCCGTAACCGCCCGTGTCGCTCGACGAGCTCGAAACCGTGGGGGCGGAGCCACCGGCGAGCGTGTCGCCGTCCTTGAAGAAGAACGCGCCCTGCATGCCGTTGGTCTGCTGGTGGAAGCGGCAATGGAACTCGGTGGCGCCCGACTGCGGCAGCGTCACCTGAACCGTCTCGGTGGTCCCGGGCGCAACCTGCTTGTCGACGCCCAGCGCGGTGCTGGTGAAGGTGTGAAGCTGCTTGCCGTCGTTCTTGACAGTGACCGTGATGGTGGAGCCGGGCGTGCCGCCCTTGAGGAACGTCGGGTTGAAGTAGAAGTCGTCGATCTCGACCTCGACGGTCGTGCCCGTGATGTCCTTCGTGCCCTTGTTCGTGGTGTTCCGCGACAGCTTCACCGGGGTGCTGGCCGAGGTGTTGCTGCTGCCACCACAGCCGACCGCGACCACGGAAGCCGCGGCGAGCAGAATCAGGATCTTGCGCATGCCGGAGAATACGGACGACCCACACGGAGGGATTGCCCCGAACGCCAATCCCTCGACCGCGTCGGCCCGTATCCATGACGTGTGGGACGCGTCGGACGAGGCTCTGGTCGCGGGGCTCGCGCTGCAGGACCGCGAGGCGGCTCTCGTGTTCGTCCGTCGCTTCCAGCGACGCGTGTACGGCTGCGCGCTGGCGATCGTTCGTGACCCGGGCCGCGCCGAGGATGTCGCGCAAGAGGCCTTCGTTCGTGCGTGGCGGCACGCGTCCGTCTACGACGCGCGGCGAGCGGGCGTCGCCACGTGGCTGCTCACGATCACCCGCAACCTCGCGATCGACGCCGTTCGCGTCGAGCAGGTGCGTCCCGCCGAGCCGGTCGCGATGATCGACCTCATGATCGACCCTGCTCCGGAGCCCTCGGACGTGGCGGTGCGGTCCGCCGACGTGCAGCGGGTGGTCGTCGCGCTCCGCCAGCTGCCCGAGGAGCAACGCCGGTGCGTGCTGCTCGCGTCGATGCACGGGCGAACGGCACAGGAGATCAGCCACATCGAGAACATCCCGCTCGGTACCGCGAAGACGCGGCTCCGCACCGGCCTGCTCAAGCTCCGGCGTGAGCTCGTTCCGGAGTCGTCGGCATGATGCGCTGCGCCGACGTCGAGGCCTGCGCCGCCGAGGCCGCGCTCGGCCTGCTCACGGGAGGCGACAGGGCCGCCGTACTTCTCCACGTGGAGGCGTGTGGAGCCTGCCGCGAGCTGGTGGCCGGGCTCAGCGCCGTGGCCGACGAACTCGCGTTGGTCGCACCGGCCGCGGAACCCCCGGCGGGGTTCGATGCGCGGGTGCTCGATCGCCTCGCAGCTCGCCCACGCCGGCGAGGGCGCGGATGGCGGGTCGCCGCGATCGCATCCGTCGCGGCGATCGCGATCGCGGTGGCCGGGTTCGCGTTGGGCCGCGCCGCATCGTCGACCGGATCCGGGGTCCACGAGCTCGCGATGCGCACGTCCGACGGGCACGTCGTCGGCGACGCGTACCTGCACGGCTCGGGCCCGGCGTGGATCTATGTCGCGGTGCCGGGCTGGCAGCCCCGCGCCACCGACTACCGGTTGCGGGTGCGGCTGGCCGACGGCACGACCAACGAGGTGCCCGGGGGAGACCTCGCGGTGGGTGGCGGGTCGTGGGGCACGATCCTGCCCATCGACTCCACGCGTGTCCGCGAGGTCTCGTTGGTGGGCGCAGACGGTCGCGTGTGGTGTTCGGGAACGGCCTGACGTTCAGAGGTCCCGGCGCCGCACCTTGCCGAGCGCGGTACGAGGGATGCGTGCGACCAACTCGATCTCGCGGGGGGCGGCCCACGCGCCGATCCGATCCTTGACCGCAGCCCGCAGCCGATCGAGCGGCGGGGGCGGCGCGCCCTCACGGGGCACCACCACCGCGACCACCCGCTGGCCCCACTCGGCGTCGGCGCGTCCGACGATCGCGACATCGGCGACGTCCGGATCGCCCGCCAGCACGGCCTCGACGGGGTCGGGCCAGACGTTCTCGCCGCCGGAGATGATCAGGTCGCCCGCCCGCCCGAACACCTGCACCACGCCGGTGTCGCGGTCAACGGCGCCGAGGTCGCCCGTCCGAAGCCAACCGTCGGCGTCCTTGGGGTCGTGACCGTCGCGGTACTGGCTCAGCAGCATCGGGCCCCGCAGCTCGATCTCGCCGGACGTCGAGATGCGAACATCGAGGCCGGCCAGTGGCTCGCCGTCGTAGACGACTCCGCTCCCGGTCTCCGTCATCCCGTAGGTGGTCACCACATTGGAGGGCAGGTCGCCAGGCGCTGCCGCGCCGCCGAGCACGATGGTGCGGAACCGTGACGCATCGATTCGGCGCAACGCCGTCGCGACCAACGAGAGCAGCGTGACGCGATCGGACGCGGCGGCCTGCTCGACCCTCGCCGCGTCGAAGCCGTCGTGCACGACGAGGCGGGTGCCCGTCACGAGCGCGCGGGTGACGACCGACAGCCCACCGACATAACCGAGGGGCAGGCACGCCAACCACGCATCAGTGGTGCGATCGACACCCAGTCGGGCGCTGGTCGCGAGTGCCGAGGCCCGCACCGCTTCGTGCGTGAGCACGACGCCCTTGGGTTCGCCGCTCGTCCCGCTCGTGGCCACCACGAGCGCATCGTCGTCGTCGACCGGCTCGTCGAGGCGCATGGAGGCCAACAGTCGATCGACCGCCGCGGGAGGAAGCCGGGTGTCGACCGGCAAGACCGCGTCGCCGTCATCCCAGGCACGCTGCAACGCGTCGACGAACGCGGGTCCCCCCGGCATGCGAAGCGGCACGAGGCGATGCACGGTTCGGCGAACGGTAGCCTCGCTGTCCGCGATGGCGACCAGCGATGAAGCGATCATCCGGACGGCGGGCCTGACGAAGGTCTACATGGGCCCGAATGGTCACGCCGCGCCGACGCCGGCGGTCGATCGACTCGACCTCGAGGTGCGACACGGAGAGATCTTCGGGCTGCTCGGTCCCAACGGCGCGGGCAAGACCACCACCATCGGGATGCTCACCACCCGAGTGATCCCGACCGACGGCGAGGCGCGGGTCGGCGGCGTCGACGTGATCGCGGAGCCCGCCCGCGCGAAGCAGCTCATCGGCGTCGTGACCCAGACGAACACGCTCGACCGCAGTCTCTCCGTCTACGAGAATCTCTTCTTCCACGGCCGCTACTTCGGCCTGTCGACGAAAGAGGCGAAAACCACCGCCTACGAGTTGCTCGAGCAGTTCCATCTCGCAGATCGCGCCGACGCCGAGGTGATCGCGCTCAGCGGCGGCATGGCGCAGCGGCTGATGGTGGCGCGGTCCATCATGCATCGCCCCGCCGTGCTGTTCCTCGACGAGCCCACCGCAGGACTCGACCCCCAGAGCCGCCTCAGCCTGTGGGACGCGGTGCACGAGCTGAACGCCGCCGGCCAAACGATCCTGCTGACCACGCACTACATGGAGGAGGCCGATCAGCTCTGCGAGCGCGTGGCGATCATGGACCACGGGCTCATCCTCGCCCTCGACACGCCGGCGGGTTTGAAGCGTTCGGTCGGTGCGGACACCGTCGTGACCGTGCACGCTTCGGGAGATCCGGACGCACTCGTGTCGGTGCTGTCGGGTGTCGACGGCGTTGCCAGTGCGACGGCGGCCGTAGGCGCGGTGCTCGTCAACCTGCGGGGTGCCGGACACGGGATGCTGCCGCGCATCCTCACCGCCGCGGAGAACGCGGGTATCGACGTCGAAGACCTCTCGATCGCCGAACCGACGCTCGAAACGGTCTTCATCAACCTCACCGGAAAGGAACTGCGTGACTGACACCGCGGTGCGTCTCACCGAAGCCCGTCCCACGGTGCAGGCCGCGCGCTCGGCGTTCGTCGCGTTGCTGCTGCGTGACCTCACGGTGTTGCGCAAGGAGATCGGGATGTTCCTCGGTCGCACGATCATGCAGCCGTTGCTGCTCATCTTTGTGTTCACGTACGTGTTCCCGAAGATCGGGCAGGGCATCGGCGGGTCTGGGAGAGCAGCCGAGGGATTCTCGACGCTGCTCGTGGGCGGGGTGATCGCGAGCGCGATGATCTTCCAGGGGATCCAGGCCGTCGCGCTGCCACTCGTGCAGGACTTCGGCTACACGCGTGAGATCGAGGACCGCGTGCTTGCGCCTCTCCCGGTGTCGGCACTCGCGCTCGAGAAGGTCGTTGCCGGCGCGGTGCAAGCGATCGTTGCCGGGCTCGTCGTGTTCCCGTTGGCCCTGTTCGTCCCGGCCACGGCGGTGCACTTGACGGTGCGACCGTTGTACCTCGTGACCCTGCTCCCGCTCGGTGCGGTGATGAGCGCATCGCTCGGGCTCACCGTCGGCACGAGGGTCGAGCCCCGTCAGGTGCCGCTCGTGTTCAGCCTGCTCGTGATCCCGATGACGTTCCTCGGTTGCGTCTACTACCCGTGGCAGACGCTCGACAAGATCGCGTGGCTGAAGTGGGTGATCGTCGTGAACCCGCTCGTCTACCTGTCCGAGGGCCTGCGGGTGGCGCTGGCCAATGGCGTGCCGCACATGCCGGTGGTGGCCATCTACGGAGCGATCATCGGCTTCACCGCAGTCCTGCTGCGATTGGGCGTCGACGGCTTCAAGCGCCGAATTCTCGCCTGATCAGGTCGAGGTGTTGGCGCTCGACGAGTCGGTGCTGCTCGACGAGTCAGTGCTGGTCGACGACGTCGATGACGTGTCGGCGGTGCTCGACGAGCTGGCGCCCGAGCCGCTGTTATGCGACGCGAGGTCGGCTTGCAGCTGAGCCGTGTCGACGTCGGCCTTGAACGTCTTGTCGTCGGTGAACTCGACGTTGAACCGCACGTGGTTGAGCGTCGCGTTCACGCCCTGGGACTGAAGGAACTGGGTGAAGTTGCCCGCGGCGTCGCAGGTGAACTTCTCGCCCTTCGTTGCCTTCACGTCGCTCGGGCACGTGACCTTGGCGTCGGCGACGCCGGTCTGCTTCTGGATGTCCGCGGCGATCTTGTCCTGCACCTGGGAGCTGTTCGAGGAACACGCCCCGACGAACACGACAAGTCCGAAGAAGAACGCCGCGGCCATCGCCCGCCGTCTGTGCATGGTCAGTTACTCCTGGCTAGTGGTCACCATTCGTCGGTACGGGCGACACAGATGTGAGTCGCCGGTACCGACAAAGGGAGAGGTCCAAAGCTAGCGGCGCTTGGCGGGAGCCTTGCGGGCCGCCGGCCGCCGGGCGGCCGGCCGCTTTGCGGCGGTGGCCTTCTTCACCGGCGCCTTCTTCTTCGCCGCGGGAGCGGCCTTCTTCGCCGGAGCCTTCTTCGCCGCGGCCTTCGGCGCTGGAGGCCACACCCCCGACGCGAGCTTGGGAGCCGCCCCCGGGGACATCACCGCGTCCTTGAAGCCCTTCAACGGCGTGATGCGTGCCTTCTTCGACGCCTTGATCTTGATCGCCTCGCCGGTCGCGGGGTTGCGCCCCATGCGAGCGGGGGAGTCGCGCCGGATGAACTTCGCGAAGCCCGAGATCACGACGGGCTCGCCCTTGGCAGCCACCGCGGTGACGACCTCGGTGAACCCCGTGAGAATGGCGTCGACGTCCTTGTTGTTCTGGCTCGTGTGTGCCGCGATGGCGTTCACGAGTTCTCGTCGGTTCATGCAGACCTCCAGTAGGGGGACACCCAGCATGCCCTCACGATGAGCGCTGCTCGGTGATATCCGGGATTGTCGCCCGAACCGCATAGCAAAGCAGACTGGGCCACCATGAGCGCGCAACCTGGTGCGACCGGTTCGCGGATCCGCCCCGGCGCCGAGTGGAAGCCCGCCGGCGATCACGAATACGGCGACATCCGCTTCGAAGTCGCAAGCCCCTCGGGCCGCGGCGCCATCGCCAAGATCACGATCTGCCGGCCGGAAGTTCGCAACGCCTTTCGCCCGCAGACGCTGTTCGAGCTTCAGCACGCGTTCAACGAGGCGCGAGACGACGCCGACATCGGGGTGATCGTGCTCACCGGTGATGGCGACCAAGCGTTCTGCTCGGGTGGCGACCAGCGCATCCGCGGCGACGACGGCTACATCGGTGACGACGCCGTGGCCCAGAAGGGCATCGGCCGGCTCAACGTGCTCGATCTGCAAGTCCAGATCCGGCGGACGCCCAAGCCCGTGGTCGCGATGGTTGCGGGCTACGCCATCGGCGGCGGGCACGTGTTGCACGTCGTGTGCGACCTCACGATCGCCGCCGACAACGCGCGCTTCGGCCAGACCGGGCCGCGCGTCGGTTCATTCGACGGCGGATACGGCTCGGGCCTGCTCGCTCGCAACATCGGCCAGAAGCGGGCGAGGGAGATCTGGTTCCTCTGCCGCCAGTACGACGCGCAGGAGGCCTTCGACATGGGCCTGGTCAACACGGTCGTGCCGCTCGAGCAACTCGAAGAAGAGACCGTGCAGTGGTGCGAGGAGATGCTGCAACACAGCCCGCTCGCGCTCCGCATGATCAAGGCGTCGATGAACGCGGCCGACGACGGTCTCGCCGGCATCCAGCAGCTCGCGGGTGACGCGACGCTGCTCTACTACCAGACCGAAGAGGCGCAAGAAGGGCGCGACGCGTACGTCGGCAAGCGCCGTCCCGACTTCGCGAAGTTCCCCAAGCGTCCGTGAGCAAATGGGTCGCGGGCGCGCGGCCCCGCACGCTTCCCGCCGCGATCGTGCCGGTGCTGGTCGGCACCGCGTGCGCCGCGGGCGACGCGCCCGTCGTCTGGTGGCGCGCCGTTGCGGCGATGGTCGCGGCGGTGGCCATTCAGGTCGGTACCAACTACGCGAACGATCACAGCGACGGCAAGCGCGGCACCGACGATCCATCGAAGCGAGCCGGCCCCGTGCGTCTCGTCGGGTCAGGGCTCGCATCGGCGCGAGCGGTTCTGGTCGCGGCGCTCATCGCGTTCGCGGTCGCGGCCGCCGCGGGCCTCGCGCTCGCGGTCGCTGTCGATCTGCGCTTGATCGTCGTCGGTGTCGCCTCGTTCGCCGCCGGCTGGCTCTACACCGGCGGGCCCAAGCCGTACGGCTATCTCGGTCTCGGCGAGCTCTTCGTGTTCGCGTTCTTCGGTGTCGTGGCGACGGTTGGGTCTGCCTACGTGCACACAGAGCACATCACGGCGTTGGCCGTCGGCGCGTCGGTTCCAGTCGGGCTGCTCGCGACCGCGCTCCTCGTCGTCAACAACCTGCGCGACATCCCCGGCGACACGATGTCCGGCAAGCGCACGCTGGCGGTGCGCCTCGGCGACCAGCGGACGCGCGTGTTGTACGTCGCGCTGCTCGTCGGTGCGGTCGTCGCGGTGCCGCTGGTGAGCGGGCTCGGCGGGCGTCCCCCCGGGGCGCTCGCGTTGATCGCTATCCCGTTCGCACACAAGCCGGTCACCGCGGTGCTCGGCGGTGCGAAGGGCCCCGCGCTGATACCCGTGCTCGTCGCCACTGGCCGGGTCCAGCTCGTCTTCGGTGTGCTCTTTGCGGCCGGGCTCGCCATCACGCGGTAGCGAGCCACTCGCGCAGCAAGGACAGGAACGCCGCCGGCTGCTCGAGATGCGCGGCGTGGCCGGCGTCCGCCACGAGCACCAGGTCGGCATTCGCGCCGATGCTCCCGACGAGGCGGTGAGCCTCGGCGCGGAACTTCGCGTCGTTGCCCCCGGCCACGACGAGCACGGGCATCTCGAGTTGCGCAAGGCTCGACCACAGCGGATCCTGCGAACCGGTTCCCGCTTGACGGAGGCTTTCGGCGAGACCCTGCACGGTGTTCTCCTTCCGCGCCTCGAGAAACCGCATCTCCGGCGACAAGCCCGCGAACAGCGGCAGCGCGAGCCACGCATCGACGAACGGCCCGACGCCCTCGCGCTCGAGCCGGTGGGCCAGCGCCTCGTCGTTGCGCCGCCGATCGGCGCGGGCGTCGGGATCGTCGATGCCGCCGGTGCCGCCGACGACGATCAGTCGATCGACGAGCTCGGGGTTCGCCAGCCCGAGGTGCAGCACGAACCGTGCTCCCATCGAGTACCCGAGATACGTGGCCTGACCGCCCTGGTCGGCGATGAGTCGCGCACCCGTCCGCAGCCCGGCGTGGAACGTCGACGACCGACCGTGGCCGGGAGCGTCGACGCGGACCACCTCGTGATCCTTCGCGAGGTCCACTCCGATCGGGCCCCAGCAGTCTCGGTTCTGGGCGAAGCCATGAACGAGCACTAGTCGCGGCCCGTGCCCGTCGACCTCGGCGTGCAGCATGCTCGGCGGGTGCTCGTTCGTCACCGCCGCGAGCTTTCCATGAAGATGTCGGGGTGACCGCGTCCGCGACGTTCTGCGCGACCCTGGTCGACGAATGGGTGCGGGCCGGCGTCACCACGGCCGTCATCGCGCCGGGTTCGCGGTCCACACCGCTCGCGCTCGCTCTCGCCGCTCGAAGCGAGCTCTGCGTCGAGGTCTTCCACGACGAGCGAGCGGCGGCATTCTGCGCACTCGGCGTCGGGCTCGCGACGGGCCGGCCCGCAGTGGTGCTCACCACCAGCGGCACCGCCGCGACGCATCTGCACGCCGCAGTCGTCGAGGCGGATCTCGCCGACGTGCCGCTGCTCGTCTGCACCGCCGACCGTCCGCCTGAGCTGCGCGACGTGGGCGCACCCCAGACCATCGACCAGAGCCGGCTGTTCGGCTCCGCAACGCGGTGGTACTTCGATCCCGGTGTCGCGGACGACGCGATGCGCGACGCGTGGAGAGCCATCGGAGCACGTACGGTGGCCATGACGTGTGCCGTCCGTCCGGGCCCGGTGCACCTCAACCTCCCGTTTCGCGATCCGCTCGTGGGCGGTGCGGACGAGTTGCCGGCCGCGCGTGCCGCACAGCGGCCGTGGACGACATGGTCGGGCACCTCACGGGAGCCGGCTGCGCTGCCCGAGGGCCGCGTGCTGGTGATCGGCTCGGGCCCGGCGCACGGTGGCGTCCCCGTGCTGGCCGGCCCGCGGAACGAGATCGTCGGCCCGTCGGTGATCCCGCACGGCGACGCCCTCTTGCGTCATGTCACGTTCCGGCCCGATGTCGTCGTGCGCGTCGGACCGCAGCCGGCGTCGCGGATCGTGAACGAGTGGGTGGCCGCGTCGGGCGCCCACGAAGTGGTGGTGGCGCCGTCGTGGCGCGACCCGTCGCACACCGCGGCGGTGATCGCGGGGTCGGTCGAGTTCGGACGGGCCGATGTCGAGTGGATGGCCGAGTGGCGCGAGGCGGCCGACGTGGCGATCGTCGCGATCGCGGGCGTGCTCGACGACCCCGCCACCGTGAGCGAGCCCTTCGTGGCGCGCGCGCTGCTCCAGGCGATGCCGGTCGGGTCGCAGCTCGTGGTGGCGTCGTCGATGCCGGTGCGCGACCTCGAGTGGTACGCGCTGCCGCGGGACGACGTACGCGTGCACGCGAACCGCGGCGCCAACGGCATCGACGGCACGATCGCGACGGCCATCGGCGTCGCGATCGGAACGCGGCGTCCAACCATCGCGTATGTGGGCGACATCGGCTTCCTGCACGACTCGACCGCGCTGATCGGTGTCCGGGCCCGTGATGTGGACCTCACGATCGTCGTCGTCGACAACGACGGTGGCGGGATCTTCTCGTTCCTTCCGCAAGCCGATGCCCTCGATCCCGAGCGGTTCGAACGGCTGTTCGGGACGCCGCACGGTGTGCGTCCCGAACAGCTGGCGGCCGCCCATGGCATCGCATCGCTCACGATCGAGGATCCGGCGGCCTTCGCACCCGCGCTGCGGTCGACAACGACGACCGGCGGTGTGTGGCTGATCGTCGTGCGCACCGACCGTGCGGAGAACGTGAAGGTGCACCGCGAGTTGAACGACGCGGTAGGGCGAGCGTTGGCGTCGCGCCGGCGCTAGGTAGGTCAGGGACGCACGAGCGTCGAGAGCATCGCTTGGAGCTTCGCTCTTGTCTCGGCCAGCTCCGTAGTGGGGTCGGAATCCGCCACGATGCCATTGCCGGCATAGATGCGCGCGACCGGCCCGTCGAGAACCGCGCAGCGAAGGCTCACGGCGAACGATCCGTTACCGCTCCCGTCGACCCACCCGACCGCACCGGCGTAGGGACCGCGGTCGAAACCCTCGTGCGCACGGATGAAGTCGAGTGCGAGGTTTCGCGGTGAGCCGCACACCGCGGGGGTCGGATGCACCGCCCGCACGAGCTCCAGGATCGACGGCGCCGGTTGCGACAAGCGGCCTTCGACCAGCGTGGCGAGATGTTGGACGTTGGCCACCGGCACGATCGACGGTTCGGCTTCGTAGTCGACGTAGGAGCACCAGTTGAGCAACGTGTCGTGGACCATGTCGATGGTGATCTGGTGCTCTTCGCGGTCCTTCGTCGACGCGAGCAGCGAGGCGGCGAGGCGGGCGTCGCTCGCAGGGTCGCCACCGCGCGCGGCGGTGCCGGCCATGGGATGCGAACGCACGATGTCGCCGGCGCGTGACACGAGCAGCTCGGGGCTCGCCCCGACGAAGCCGTCGACGCGGTACAGGTGGCAGCCGGGGTACGTCGTGCGCAGCCGGGCCAGCACGGCGCCGGCATCGAACGCGGCGTCGCCGGTCACGACGACCTCTCGCGCCAGCACGACCTTGCGGAGGGGACCGTCCGCCATGGCCTTCGTCGCCTGCTCGACGAGTGCGCACCACGCATCCGGCGGGCGGCTCGGCTCGACCCGGAACCGACTCGCGGCTGGGCGTCCACGGGTTGCGGTCGCGGGACCCGGCTCCGGCCCGGCGATGTCGCCGGCCTGGTCGATGCGGGTGTGCCACCGGGTCCCGTCGTCGGCGCGGCCCCACACCTCGCGGGGCAGGACGAGCTCGGCCGGCGCGTCGGGGTCGAACGGGAGCGCGCCAAACGCCACCGGGCCGCACCCCGGGAGCCCGACCTCGTCGTCGACGTCGCACGAACCGAACGTGGCGTCGACCTCGTCGATCGGGATCCTGCAAACCTCACCTCGCCCCGCGAGTCCGAGACGGTTGCGCTCGAACAGCAGCTCGCCCGCGTCGAGCAGGTCGACGTCCGTGTCGAGGCGGCGCGTGACGGCCTTCACGCGCGCGTCGCCGTGATGAGCTGCGCGATGCCGAACGACAGCTCGTCGCGGCGCACGTCGTCGAACCCTGCGGCACGCACCATGCCGAGCAGCGCCGACGTGTGCGGCAGGTACGCGACGGACTTCGGCAGGTAGCGGTACGCGGCACCGTCGGAGAGCAACGCGCCGATGCGCGGCACGACATGGCCGAAGTACACCGAGTGTCCCCACCGCAGAATCGGGTTGGACGGCACGCCGACCTCGAGCAACGCGATGCGCCCGCCGGAGCTGACGACCCGGGCCAGCGACGCGAGGAACGGCTCGAGGGCGACGAAGTTGCGCAATGCGAAGCCGCACGTCGCACCCGCAACAGAGTCGGACGGCACCGGGAGCTCCAGGGCGTCGCCTTGTGCGAGGGGAGCGTCGGTGTGCGCGGCCGCGAGCATCCCGAGCGAGAGGTCGACGCCGATGGGTCGGTGACCGGCCCGTCTCAACTCGTCGCAGAGATCGCCGGTACCGCAGGCCAGATCGAGCACGGTGGCGCCGGTGGGCAGGTCGAGGGCACGCACCGTTCGCCGGCGCCAGCCCACGTCCATGCGGAACGTCATGACTCGGTTGACGAGGTCGTACCGCGGGGCGATCGCGTCGAACATCGCCCGTACCGACCGAACCTTCTCGTCACCCTGCGGGAGGGCAGCGGCGCGCGCCATACGGCCGTGGACCGTACCCTCGTGACGTGCCCGACCCTCATCCGCACCTCACGCTGGCCGGGATCCCGATTCGCGTCGAGTGGTCGTTCTGGCTGATCGCGATCTTCCTCGGCTACGGCGCGCGGGACGGATGGCTCCTCGTGGCGTGGGTCGCGATCGTGCTGGTTTCGATCCTCGTGCACGAGCTGGGACACGCCGTCGCACTGCGCGTGTACGGCCAGCGTCCGCACGTCGTGTTGCATGCCTTCGGTGGCCTCACGTACGGCAGCAGCGCGTACCGAACACGTACGCAGTCCATCGTGGTGAGTGCGGCGGGTCCGATCACCGCACTCGTGTTGCTCGGCGTGCCCGCGTACTTGCTGCACGACGGCGAGTGGGCCCGCCAGTCCTTCGAGCGCTTCGTGATCGTCCACGACGTGATGTGGGTGAACATCGGCTGGTCGATCGTGAACCTCCTGCCGATCCTCCCGCTCGATGGCGGCAACATCGCCTCGTCGATCTTCGGTCGCCCGGCGGCGCGGATCGTGTCGATCGTCGTCGCGGTCGCGGCGGCGACGTACTTCTTCCAGCAGCAGAACCAGTTCGCCGGCTTCTTCCTGATGCTCTTCGCCATCATGAACTTCGGGTCGCTCCAGCAGGAGCGCAGCGGCAACGCACCCTCGGTTCCCACGCCGCAGACCAGGATCGCCGCGCTCGAAGTGCTCGGCCGCTCCCCACAGGCCGCGGATCCCTTCGACGGCGGCACCCGAGCCCTGGCGCAGGGTCGCACCGGCGAGGCACTCGACGCGCTCGCCGCGGCGTACGCGGCCCGTCCGTCGGGGCCCACGAACCTCGCCACCGCGCAGCAGCTCGCACGATCGGGTCTTGCGACCACGCTCGCGGCTCGACTGCTCGCGCCGAACGGCGCCGGCCCGCAAGCGGCATCGTCGCTCCAGAACCACTTGCACTACGCCGGCTGCTATCGAGAGGCGGCGGAGGTGGGTGAGCTCATGTACGTCGATGGACGCGCCAGCCGTGCGCAGACGGCGTTCGAAGTTGCCTGCGCGCGGTCGCGCAGCGGCGACGCGCGCGGAGCGATCGCCTGGATCGACCGCGCCATCGACGCCGGCTTCGGTGCCGGCGCGTTGCTCGACGGCGAGCCGGATCTTGCCGCGGCACGCGCGTTGCCGCAGTGGCCGACGACACGGTCCCGCGTCGGAACGCACTGACTCAGGACGAGGCGGCCACCTCTTTGGCCCAGCGGTAGTCGGCCTTGCCGGCGGGGGAACGCACGACGGTGTCCACGAAGATGAAGCGCTTCGGGAACTTGTAGCGCGCGATGTGCTTCGCACACTCGTCGAGCAGTGCCTGCTCGACGTTTTTGCTCGGGTGCACGTCGTCGCGCAGTTGCACGATGGCCACGACCTCCTGGCCCCACTGCTCGCTCTCCCGGCCGCACACCACCACGTCGTACACGTCCGGATGGTGGCCGAGTGCCGCCTCGACCTCTTCGGCGAAGATCTTCTCGCCGCCCGAGTTGATCGTGACCGAGTCGCGCCCCAGCATCTCGACGATGCCGTCAGCGTGCTGGCGGCCGCGATCACCGGGCACCGAGTAACGCTGCCCGTCGATCATCGGGAACGTGCGAGCGGACTTCTCGGCGTCGCCGAGGTAGCCGAGCGGCACGTTGCCGAGCTTCGCCACCCAGCCGATCTCGTCGGACCCCGGCGGCAGCACGCGGCTGAAGTCCTCACTCACGACACACGTCCCCGGCGCAGGAGTGAACGTGCCGGTGGTGATGTCGCTCCCGGCCGTCGTCACCTGCGTCATCTGGCCGCCGCCCTCCGACGAGCCCATGCCATCGAGGATCATCGCGTGCGGGATCGCGGCGAGGAATCGTTCCTTGAGCGACGAGTTCAGCGCGGCGCCGCCCGACAGGATGATGAAGAGCGACGACAGGTCGTAGGAGCCGGCCTCGATCTCGTCGAGGATCGGGCGCCCGAACGCGTCACCGACGATCTGGAGGAACGAGATCCTCTCGCGCTCGATGAGCGTGAGAACGTCCTTCGCGTCGAGCCGTCGCACCTCGTCCTGGATCACGACGGTGTTGCCACCGTCCATCGCGAGGAACGCGATCCAATGGCCTGCCCCGTGCATGAAAGGTGCGGCGGGCATGACGCGCATCGAACCGCCCTTGGCCGCCTCGACGACCGATTCGATCGACTCGTGCGGGGCGCCGGAGACCGCTCCGCCCATCACCGACATGAAGATGTCGTGCTGGCGCCACAGCACGCCCTTCGGCATGCCCGTCGTGCCGCCCGTGTAGAGGATGTAGAGGTCGTCCGGTGACCAGTCCGCCGCGCAGGCCGGAAGGTCGGGTGATGCGGCCGCGAGCGCATCCTCGTACCACCGCGCGCCGGGCAAGAGCTCGTTACCCGACTCGTCCGCGACCTGGAGGAGCACGCGGAGCTCGGGAAGGTCGGGAAGCACCTCGGCCAGCGTGGGGGCGAACTGCGAGTGGTACACGATCGCCTTCGCTCGACTGTTGTCGAGCAGGTAGCGGAGCTCCTCCGCGACGTACCGGTAGTTGACGTTGACCGGTCCGAGTCGGGCCTTGAACGCTCCCACCATCGACTCGAGGTACTCGTTGCCGTTGTAGCAGTAGATCGCGAGGTGATCCTCATGCGACTCGTGACCCTGCAGGCCGGCGCGGCCCTCTCGTCGAGCTCCGAGCCCCTCCTCGGCGAGTGTGTTGGCCAGCCGGCGGGTGCGCTCCGTGACGTCCGCCCACGACAGGCGGCGATCGCGGAACACGATGCATTCGCGGTCAGGGATCGCCGCGCCGATCGCCTCGTGCACTTGAGCGAGGTTGAACTCCATCGCCGGTGCAACCTACTTGGTGCAGGTGGTGCCCTCCGGAGGCAGCGTGAGGTCGACGAAGTACGCGCCTTCGGCGTCCGACGTGCAGCTGCTCGCGGCGTAGGAGCTGTGGCCCTCGCTCTGGAAGGTGAGCAGCCGGCCGTGCGCAAGCGTCTTGGCGACGGCGACTGCCTGCTGGTACGGAGTGGCCGCGTCGCCGGTCGTGCCGATCACGAGCATCGGCGGCGAGTCGGGCGCGGTGATTGGCCCGGCGATGTTGTTCGTGGGCGCAGGCCAGAAGACGCACGGCAACAGCTCGTTGGCGATGGCGGCGCCGAAGCGCGGCGAGATGCCGGCGAGCTCCTGGGCGAAGGCCCGGAAGGCCTGAACGTCGGGGGGATGCGGCGTGTCGGTGCACTCCACTCCGGCATAGTCGGGGTAGCTCCCCACGTCGTCGTACGCGTGGGTGAGGCGCAGCATCTGGTTGCCGTCGCCTCGCAACGCGTCGGTGAGCCCTGAGTAGAACACCGACGCCGCCGACGGCTCGTAGGTCGGGATGAGTGCCGCCGTCACGAGCTCGGACGTCCCGAGCACGTCGCCGCCGCTCCCGGGCACCGGGTCGGTCTCGACGCGTCGCGCGAGCTCGTCGTACGCGGCGCGGGCGCCACCGGGCGGGCAGCCCGACCCGCCGTCAGGACAACCGTCGAACACGACGTCGATTGCCTTCTGGTACGCGATCGTCTGTTGCCGGAGGAACTCGCTGAAGTCCTGCGTCGGGTCGACCACGCCGTCGATCGTGATGGCGCGGGCGCTGTGCGGGAAGAGCTGCGCGAAACGCAACCCGAGCAGGGTGCCGTAGGAGATGCCGAGATAGTTGATCTGCTGCTCGCCGAGCGCCTGACGGATGGTGTCCATGTCGCGCACGACGTCGTCGGTGCCGACGTGGGTGAGCAACGGTCCCGCGTGCTGGCCGCAGTCGTCGGCCACCGCCTTCGCCGCGGCTTCCAACGCCGTCTGCTCGGCCGGCGTGTCGGGCATCGAGTCGACGTGCCGGAACGCGGGGACGGTGGCGTCACCGCACTGCAGCGGCGAGCTCTTGCCAACGCCGCGCGGATCGAAACCGATTACGTCGAAGCGGTCGAGGATCGTGGCGGACACGTCGAGGCCGCTCGCGACGAAGTCGAGACCCGACCCACCGGGTCCCCCGGGGTTCACGAGCAACACGCCGATGCGCTCCGACGGCTTGCGCGCCGGGCTCTCGTTGATCGCGACGTCGATCCTCGGACCGGACGGGTTCGCGTAGTCGAGCGGCACCTTCACCGTCGCGCACTTCAGCCGGCCTCCGCAGTTGGCCCACTGGACCGGACTGGGTGCGAACCCCGACGGGCTCGTCGTGGGTGTTGCGGACGCGACGACGGTCGTGCTCGTGGTGCTCTTCGCCGTCGTCGTGGTCCGAGACGAGGCGCTCCCTCCGAGTGTCGAGCACGCGCTGACGACGAGCGCGACGACGACCGTTGGCGCGACGAGTCGGCGGGCGAGCATCGAGCGATGGTACGGGCCACCCGCGTCTAACGTGCCGCGCCATGACGAAGGTGCAGTTCGGTGTGTTCATCCCCCAGGGCTGGAAGATGGAGCTCGCCGGGATCAGTGGCGCGGAAGCGAAATGGAACAAGGCCGTCGAGATCGCCGAGCTGGCCGAAGAGGTCGGGTACGACTCGGTTTGGGTGTACGACCACTTCCACAACGTGCCGACGCCGGCGCACGAGGCCGTCTTCGAGTGTTGGACCGTCATGGCTGCGATCAGCCAACGCACGAGCCGCGTGCGGCTCGGCCAGATGGTGGGGTGCGCGCCGTACCGAAACCCCGCGCTGCTCGCCAAGATCACGAGCACCATCGATGTGATCAGCGGAGGAAGGCTCGACTGGGGGATCGGCGCGGGCTGGTACGACGGAGAGTTCCGCGGCTACGGGTACGAGTTTCCGGCCGCGAAGGTGCGCATCGGGATGCTGCGCGAGACCGTCGAGATCGTGAAGGCGATGTGGTCCGATCCGGACGTGACGTACGAAGGGCGCCACTTCCAGCTCGCGGGCGCGCAGTGCGATCCCAAGCCGCTGCAACAGCCCCACCCTCCGATCTGGATCGGCGGGGGCGGGGAGCAGCTCACGCTCCGGGTCGTCGCCCGCCACGCCGACCGATCGAACTTCGGCGGCAAGCCTCACGAGTTCGCGCACAAGTGCGAGGTGCTGAAGCAGCACTGCAAAGAGGTCGGGCGCGACTACGACGAGATCGACAAGACCATCTCCGGCGAGGTGTTCATGCGCGAGACCGAAGCCGAGATCGTCGAGGCGGGCACGCGCTCGATGTGGGGTGAGCCGTTGGACTCCTGGCGCGAGGGCAACCTCGTCGGCACCCCCGAACAGGTCAGCGCGAAGATCGAGACCTACATGGGGCTGGGTTGCAGCGGCTTCGTCCCCTGGTGCTCGGACTACCCCGACGACCAGACCTTGCGGCTGTTCGCCGAAAAGGTGATCCCGAACTTCCGCTGATACGGCTACAACCTTCGCGATGGGGAATCTGGGGGTCGACACGGCCGTCGTGAAAGTCGACGACCACCGCTATCGCGGGGTGTTGAACAAGGACTGGGAGATCTGGGGCCCGATGGGCGGCTACATCGCGAGCTATGGCCTGCGTGCCATTGCGGCGGAGTCGGCATTCCCGCGCCCGGCGAGCTTCTCCTGCCACTACCTCGCTGTCGCGGCGTTCGAGGAGATCGAGGTCGTGGTCACGCCGCTGCGCTCGTCGCGCGTCGCCGGCTCGTATCGCGCCGAGATCTGGCAGGGCGAACGGCGCATCCTCGAGTGCACCGCGTGGGCAATCGCGGACGGCGTCGAGGCGCTCGAACACGATGAAGCGGTTGCCCCCGACGTCGCCGGTCCCGAGGGGCTGATGAACATGGGCGAGTACTTCGCCGACGAGCCCGACTCGGGGCCGCCGTTCCCGTTCTGGAACAACTTCGAGTGCCGCCCGTTGGCGTTCCGCAAGGACTGGCCCCCGCCCGCGCCGCTCCCCGCGGTGTGGCAGCAGTGGATCCGGTTCCTCGAGGGCGACCATTCCGACCCGTGGGTGGACGCGTGCCGCGCCCTCGTGCTCGTCGACGTACAGAGCTGGCCCGCGGCGAGTCCTGTCCATGCTTGGAAGCAACACAACATCTACGCGCCGAGCCTCGACCTCTACGTCGCGCTGCATCGCACGACCCACAGCGACTGGCTGCTGACCGACGGTCACTCGCCCGTGGGTGAAGGCGGCCTGCTGGGATGGACCGGCCGGCTGTGGGACGAGCAGCGTCAGCTGATCGCCACCGGCGGCGGCCAGCTGCTCTGCCGCCCCATGCGCGCCTGAGCGGAACGTTCGTGCATCGGCTCCCGCCCGCGGGCGAGCCGATGCACGACGGTCTCCTCG
>DASZHU010000307.1:0-9684 GCA_035937605.1 Acidimicrobiales bacterium
CTCGTCACGGTGTGACGCTTGTCCGGTTGCGCTCGGACCCAGCCCCTTGTTACAAACTGAACGCTCGCTCACTTTGACGAGCGCCACGAGGCACGGCTGGGGGGCTGGGTGCCGAAGGTCAGTTCGGAGCACAAGGAGCACGTGCGCCAGCGGCTCATCGATGCCGCTCGCCGGGTGGTGCTCAGGGACGGGCACGAGGGGGCGACGACCCGCGCGATCCTCGACGAGGCCGGGCTCTCGGCGGGATCGCTGTACAACTACTTCGGGAGCAAGGACGACCTGTTCGAGGCGCTTGCCGAGCAGGTGGTGCAACAGAACATCCGGGCGTTCAGTGACTCCGACGAGGGCCGGATCGACCGCATCGTGCAGCTCGCGTCCGAGCTCCTGACCGCCCCCGACATGCCCGCACTGGCGTGGTTTCGCGGCCGGTTGAGCGCGGACCCCGACGTGAAGCGGACGGTGGGCCGGTTCAACCACGCCGTCGTGCAGTCCTTCGCGCCGATGGTGGCGGCCGCGCAGAGCGAGGGTGCGATCGACGATGCCGTCGACCCGGAGGCCCTCGTCGAGCTCTTCGACATCATCGTCGAAGGCCTGAACCGCCGGGAAGTGATGAGCGCGTTCGTGACCGACTTCGAACGCGTCGGCCGGGTGGCCATCGACGTGCTGTTGCGCACGGTCGTGAACGAGAGGGAGAACGCATGACGGTCATGGACATCGAGCACGTCGACATGGGGCTGCCCGCCAGCTTCGTGTGGGACTACGACGAGCGTCGCCCCCGCCTCGGCCGCCTGTACGAGAAGTCGAAGTTGAGCCAGTGGAATGCCGCGACGGATGTGGATTGGACGATCGAGGTCGACCCCGGCGCACTACCCGATGTCGCGCAGTTCGCGCAGGTCGACTGGGGTGACGGCGGTCCGATCTCGGCGGCGATCGGTGGCCGTGACGACCCCACGCTCCTGCACGAGATCGTCGCTCAGAACCACGGTTGGTTGATCAGCCAGTTCATGCACGGTGAGCAGGGCGCGCTCGTCGCCACCGCCAAGATCTGCGCCGCCGCGGAGACGATCGACGACAAGTACTACGCCGCCGCTCAAGTTGCGGACGAAGCGCGGCACGTCGAGGCGTACCAGCGTTATCTCGACAAGATCGGCGTCACCTATCCCGTGAGCACACCGCTGCACGACCTGCTCGAACAGGTGATGGGCCACCGTCATGTCGACATGACGTTCCTCGGCATGCAGATCCTCGTCGAGGGTGTCGCGCTCGCCGCGTTCAGTCTGGGTGGCGCGGTGCTGGCGAACCCGCTCATCGCTAGCATCACCGAGCTCGTGCGACGCGACGAGGCGCGCCATGTGGCGTTCGGCGTGCTGTCCCTGTCCGGCCGTTACGACGACATGGATCCCGTCGATCTGCGCGAGCGTGAGGACTTCGTGCTCGAGGCGTGCGCGCTGATGCGTGACCGATTCCAACCGACGCAGGTGTGGGAGCACTTCGGGATCGACGTCGTCGAGGCGACGACGAACTTCGAACAAGGTCCGGACATGCAGGCCTTCCGGGCGCTGCTGTTCTCAAAGGTCGTGCCGAACCTGCGCAAGCTCGGGCTCCTCACTCCCAAGGTGCGGGAGGGCTTCGAGCAGCTCGGGATCCTCAAGTACGAGCGCTACATCGACTCCGCCACCGAAGCCGGCGAGCTCGACCCCGACGACGCGGCTGCCAACGCCGGCGACGACCCGATCGTGGTGTTCCGGGCCCAGCTCGCCGGCGTTGACCGCATCGCGCCCGAGCCCGTGCTGATGGTGCTCGCGGGGGTCGTCGACAAGCATGCGCTGAACGACATCGAGCCCGCCCGGATCCGGCTCAACGTCGACAACGTCGACGACGGCCAGTGGGTCCTGTCGATCGGGGGCGGCGATTTCAGCTACGAGAAGGCGGGCGATGCAACGGTTGCCGACGTGACCGTCGACATGGATGTGTCGACGTGGACCGACATCGTTGCCGGCCGGGTGTCGGCTCCCGCCGCCGCGATCGACGGCAGGATCTCCATCGCGGGCGACATCATGAAGGCCTTGGCACTGGACAGCCTCCTCTAGCCGATGCTCGACCCGCTGGTCATCGAGCCCATGGTGCTCCCCGTACCGACGAGGAGCGACGTAGCTCGCCGGCTCGCGCGCGCAACGGGTGCCGCGACCCGCTACCTGGTGATCGCCCGGCGGCAGGGCAAGCTCGACGAGCTCGCGGTGGCCGGCGTGATCCGCCGCACCTTCGAGCAGCTCGGCGGGACCCTCACGAAGTTCGGTCAGCTCATCGCGTCCTCGCCGAGCATCTTCGGCGAGGAGGTCGCGCACGAGTTCCGCGGCTGTCTCGACGCCGGGCCCCCGGTGCCGTTCCCGCGAGTCCGTCGCGTGGTCGAGCGTGATCTCGGCCGCCCGCTCGAGGCGGTCTACGGGTCGTTCGATCCCAAGCCGATGGCCGCGGCATCGCTCGCCGTCGTGCATCGCGCCACGCTCCTCGACGGAACGCCCGTCGCCGTGAAGGTGTTGCGCCCCGGAGTGGCGGAGCAGATCGCCACGGATCTGGCGGTGCTCCGGCCTCTGTGCAACTTCCTGGCCCGGCAGGTCGCGGTGGGCATCGCGGGTACGCTCGCCGGTCTCGTGCACGGGCTCGAGGTGCAGATCGCCGAGGAGCTCGATCTGACGAACGAGGGGCGCTCCCTGCATTGGTTCCGTCACGCGCTCGACCTCATCGGTGTCGATCGTCTCGTCGTGCCTCGCGTGTTCGACGAGCAATGCGGCCCCAACGTCATCACGATGCAGCTGCTCGACGGTGTGGCCATCGACGACACCGATGGCATCGCCGCGATGGGCGTCGATCCGACGCCGCTGCTCCACGAATGCATCCGAGTCTGGTTCGCCGCCACGCTGTGCACGGGCGCCTTCCACGGCGACGTGCACGCGGGCAACATGCTCGTGAGGGCCGATGGCACGATGGCGCTGCTCGACTGGGGCATCGTCGGCCGTCTCGATGCATCCACGTCGTTGTTCTTCCGAAAGATGATCGAGGGCGCGTTGGGCGACGACGACGCGTGGGAGGCCGTGGCCGCGCACGTCAAGGCGACGTACGGCGTGGGGATGATGGATGCGCTCGGGATCGCGGACGATCAGTTCACCGCGTTCGTGCGGTCACAGGTCGAGCCGCTCTTCCACGTTCCGTTCGCGCAACTCGACCTGCGCACCATGCTCATCGGCGACGGGGCCGTCGACGGTAAGCGACCAGGCCAACGAACTCGACGCGAATCGATCGCCAACTGGCGGGCAGAACGCAAGCGGCAGCACGCGGTGATGAACAGTAAGGGTTACGGAAGCGGCTTCGACCAGGCGACCTTCCTGCTGTCGAAGCAGCTCGTGTACTTCGAGCGGTACGGCAAGCTCTTCCTGCCCGACACGCAGTTGCTCGACGATCCCGCCGTGTTCCGGGCGCTGCTCGACTCGCCCGCGCTGCGATGAACCTTCTCCTGCCATGGCTCGGCGCCGCCCGCAAACGCGGGCTGACGAACGAACACATCTTCCTCATCGTCGTGCTCAGTGCAACGTCGTTCTTCGACGGCTTCGACGGCAGCATCAAGGCCCTCGCGCTCACGCAGATCCGCGAGACCTTCGCCCTGAGCAAAGGCGCGGCTTCGGCGCTGTTCGCCGTGATCTACCTGGGTGCCTTACCGGCGATGGTCGTTACCCGCTGGGCGGACCGGTTCGGGCGGCGCCGACTCCTCATCTGGTCGGTGTTCGGGTACATGGTCTTCAGCGGGCTGACCGCGCTGGCGCCGAACGCGCAGTGGTTCATGTCGTTCCAGTTCATCCAGCAGCTGTTCCTCGTGGCCGAGGCCGCGATCGTGTGGACGATGGCCGCGGAGGAGCTGCCGGCGGACTCGCGCGGGTTCGGCTTCGGCGTCCTCGCAATGAACAGCGCCCTCGGCACCGGGCTCGCGGCCATTGTCTGGGGTGGATTCCTCGAACCGAACGGCGTCTCGTGGCGTTGGCTCTTCGTGGTGTGCATCCCGCCGCTGCTGCTCGTCGCCTTCCTGCGCCGTCGCCTGCCCGAGAGCCGTCGTTTCGAGGCGGCACGCGATCAGGGCCGGCTGGCGGAGCGCTGGCACGCGATCCTCGCTCCGGGGATCCGACGGTGGCTGTGGCTCATCGTCATCACGACGTTCCTCACCCAGCTCGTGCAGCAGGCCAGCACGTTCACCATCGACTTCCTGCAAACCGACCGCGGCATGTCCGCGACCACCGCGAACTTCATGCTGGTGTTCGCGGGCCTGCCCGGCATCCCGATCATGGTGTGGGCCGGTGCGCTGTCCGATCGCTTCGGTCGACGGCTCGTCGGGTGCGCGTTTGCCTTCGCCAGCGTCTTCGGCGCGATCGGCTTCTTCTGGCTACCCGGTGGCGTGCCGGTGCTTCTTCCGTGCATGTCCTTCACGATCGTCGGACAGCTCGGTGCGTGGCCGGTCTTGCAGACGTACACGTCCGAGCTGTTCCCCACGTCGTTGCGGAGCTCTGCGAGCTCGTGGGCGAACGTCGCCGGCGTGCTCGGACGATCGGGCAGCCTCGCGATCGCGGCGCCGTTACTGGCGATCACGAGTCAATCGATGACGGCGACGTTGCTGGGCATCGGACCGCTCGTCGCGGTGGTGTTGATCGCCGTCGCCTTCCCCGACACGCACGGACGAGAGCTCGAGGACATCACCGGAGAGGACGTCGCGATCTCCGCGTTCCACTGACGCGGTGGGCTACGTTGCGCGGCCATGGTGATCGCCAGGGTTCTCATGATCGGTACGCGAGGCCTCTAGTGCTCGACTGGCTTGCGCTCGGTGCCGCGACGCTGGGCGAATCCGGTGGCGCACCGCTGGCGTCGCGGATCAAACCGGTCTGGCCGGGTGCGGCCGTCTCGGGTACGGCGTTCTCGGTCGTCTGCGCTGCGGGTGACAACCTTGCCGTCCACGCCGCCGTGGCCGAGGCGCCCGCCGGCAGCGTGCTCTGCGTGGAGGTCGAAGGACAGCAGGAGCTCGGCTGGTGGGGCGAGGTGCTCACGACGAGCGCCCAAGCGCGGGGCATCGCCGGGCTGGTGATCGACGCCTGCGTGCGCGACGTCGATGCCCTCGAGCGGCTGGCGTTTCCGGTCTTCAGCATCGGCATCGCGCTCCCGGGCGCGAAGAAGGCGGGACCTGGGCGCATCGGGGCGAGTGCGACGGTCGGCGATGCCGAGATCCGCACCGGCGACGTCATCGTCGGTGACCGCGACGGCGTCGTGGCGATCGACGCGGCAAAGGCCGATGCGGTGCTCGCGGCGGGCGAGGCGCGCGCCGCGGCGGAGTTGACCTACTTCGAGAAGCTGCGTGCCGGCGCCACGACCGTCGAGCTGCTCTCGCTCGACACCTCGTCCATCACTCGCCCCTGACCCCTGTCCCTCGTAACTGGGTCACGTGATGGTGACGGTGCGAAGAAGGTCGTTGACGACCGGAAGGGTTCGCGCTCGGCGCAGGTGCGAGCCGAACACGACGTAGAGGCAGAAGGCGCGGCCGTTCTCGGTGAAGAACTTCTGAGCACCGCCTTGGCCCTCAATGAGTCGCTGCAGGCAGTTCGGGCTCACGTCGTCCTTCGTGAGTCGCGGCATCCCCGCCGGCGCGAACAGCGCGGTGCCGACGGCCGCCGCGCCATGCTCCATCAAGATCACGAGCAGGTCCGTGTTCGCCATCTGCTCGACGGCACCGCCGCCGTAGTCGCCTGCGCCCCGAGGAAGCGGAAAGCTCGCCACATGCAACACCGCGTTCGGGTTCATCGACTGCGCGCCCGTCGGGTGCAGGCCGGGGTCGCTCGGCTTCGCGTAGATCCGGCCTTCCCAACCCGAGGGCACATCGACGCCGATCCCGGATCCGCTGAGCCGGCTCACCGAGCTCCCACCATCGCGACAAGCGTGACGAGCCCGATCGCGCCTTGCGACGCGACGTTGACGGCGTTGCTGCGCGCCGAGTTGGCGGCCAGCCGCGCGTGGAAGCGCCGGAGCTCGTCGTAGGTGCTGATGCGGCTCGCGAGCAGGATCGACAGCCCGCGCACCAGGCCGAAGGTGAACCCGATCGCCGCACCCGCGATGACGGAGCGGGTGAGCACGGCCGCGATCACCATGAGGTACACCGCGGCCGACGACACGATCGTGGCAACTCCAGTGCCCAGCTGCACCCCGAACCCGAAGCCGTACACCCAGTTGCGGTACTTCTGTAGCCAGCGCTCGTCGACCTGACGCGTGATCGTCGGCAGGCGTCGACCGGCCACACGCGCATCGAGTGCCGCCCCCGCCAATGCGAGCGTCACGATGAGCGCACCATCGAGCGCGCGTTCGCGCGGCAGTACCAGGTCGCCGACGCCACCGGCGACGAGGCCGGTCGCGGCCCCGCCGAGCAGCGAGCCCGCGATGAAGAACGAGGCGGCTACGGCGAATCGGTTGTTCCGTCCCCGCTCACCGAGCGGAGTGATGCTCGACAGCATCGACTCTCCTCACGGTGACCACGTCGAACGGATCGCACCGATCACGGCCGCCGCCATCCCCGCGCACAGCACCACGGTGCTCATTGCTCGGCCTTCGGGTACAGGCTCGGGTCGCCCGGCTCGATGCCGGCCGCCTCGAGGTCGCGGTCGACGCTGCGCCGCTCGCGATCGTCAGCGACGGCTTGGGTCATGAGCTGCTGCACACGCTCCCACGAGGTGGCCGTACCTTCACCCACCACGCCGCCACGCTCGCCGTCGACCAACACGAAGTAGGGCGCACCGGGGACGTTGTACGCGTGCCAGGCCTCCGTCGACATGACGGTGTGCAACGAGCGGGGCGCGAGCTTGCGCACCGACGCCGGACTCTCCGCTTCGGTGCCCCGCGTCACGATCACGATCCTGGCGTTCGTCGGAACGTCGAGCGTGTCGTCGGCGAACGCCGTCCAGAAGTCACGACAGGTGAGGCAGGTGCTCGAGAGGAACGCGAGCAATGTGGAGTGGGCGACGCCGGCCACGGCGACGTGTTGCGGTGCTCCGGCGGCGTCGGTGCCGCTGATGTCGGCGATGGCGCTGGTGCTCCCGCTGCGCGGGGCCATCGCGATCGACGGTGGCGTCTGCCTCGCGACGCCGGGGTCGAGGTCGACGCCGAGGTCGTGGAGCGCGCGCAGGATCTCGGCGTGGCTGCGCAACAGCCCGACAACCAGCAGGGTCAGCAACCCCACGGCCACCGCCAGCAACGTGACGAGCGCGACCACTATCGGGCGACTCCGGGCCCGCAGACCGGCGGCGGTCCCGCGCTCCATCGCCCGGCCACGACGATGTCGCCGGGGTCGCCGTAGTCGAACGTCACGTCGGCCACGCCCGTGGTGTTGGAGTTGCGGACGAAGAACGTCGTGCCACGAACGATGCACGGTGTGTCGACACCATCGCCATTCCAGTCCGCGACGATGATCTTGTCGCCCGGATCGCCGTAGTTGAAGACGAGGCCGGCCGTTCCGGTCGCCCAATCCCGCAGGTAGAGGGTGTTGCCGCGGATGACGCCCACCGAATCGCGCGTGTCGCCGGTCTTCCACTTGCCGACGATGACGGTGTCGCCGGGGTCGCCGTAGCTGAACGTGACGTCGGCCGCGCCGGACGAGTTCGAGTTGCGGAGGTAGAAGGTGTTGCCGCGGACGATGCCGATCGTGTCGGTGCCGTCGCCGTTCCAGTCGCCCACGATGACGTGGTCGCCGGGATCGCCGTAGACGAACACAATGTCCGCCGCGCCCGACGAGTTCGAGTTGCGCAGCAAGAAGGTCGCGCCCCGCACCACCCCCGGCGTGGCGATGCCGTCGCCGTTCCAGTCGCCCACGATGGGCAGGTCTCCGGCGTCGCCGAATTGGAAGTTGGTGTCGGCGGCGCCGCTCGTCGGTGAGTTGCGCAGGAACCACTGAGCCGTGACGAGCCGGTCCGTCGGCTTGGGCGGCTGGTGCAGGCACGGTGCGTCGTGGAAGCGGGTCGCGTCGTCCTGTGCGTCGGTCGTCGTGCACGTCGGGTCGATCTGCCACGGAGGCGTACACGTGACGACGCGACACAGGATCGCACCGACCTGTGGGATCTGCTGGTTGCACTGGCCGTACCGGAAGTGCGTGCAGCAGGTGACCCGGTTGTTGCAGTCGCCGCCGGCGCAGTCGCAACCACATTGATTCGCGACGTCGAGCCGCTGGTTGCAGTCCATGTAGTAGCGCGACGCGCCGCCGCAGAGTCCAGAGCCCTCGGCGCGCCACCATCCCGCCGGGACCGTCCCCGATGGACAGGTGTTGTCGCCCGTGAGCGAGCAGCAGAACTCGGTGTAGCCATCGCAGCACGCGGTGCCACAGCTGCATGACTGCCCGCGGCACATACACGCGGCCGCATAGGCGCTGATCGGCCGGAAGATGAAGCCGGTCGGGTTCGTCGCCAGGGCGGAGCCGACGACCGCCGACTTCACGAGCATCCCGCGACGACTGGTGCGCGTGGCCAGCGCGGCGGTCGTCTTCTCCAGCAGCCAGCGGCTCACGCGTGCGCGCTGCTCCGCGGCGTCAGGGGCAGGACGGTGGCGAGCGCGACGCACAGGTAGAGGCAGATCGCCACCAGCAGCACGAACGGCACGGCGTGCCACTGCTGGTCGGCGAGCACGGCGCGCAGGTTCGGGGTGTCGGTCACCGCGGCGGCGATGGCGACCCCGGCGGACACGAGGTTCAGCCCCAGGTGCAGCACGCTCGGAGGGGTGTCGACCTGACCGAAGCAGCCGCAGGACTGGAGTGGCGCGTGACGCGCCAACGCGACGACGACGAACGTCGCGAACCCGAGGTACAGCGCCGCGACCAACGCCAGGAGCGGTGGTGAGAGCGTGATCGCAGCCGTCGTGCCGACGACGACTTCCACCGCGCCGAGCAGGCGGACCAAGGGCAGGGCCGACGGAAGGTCGACGGCGCGCAACGCGCCCGCGGTGGGAGCGGGACGAGCGATCTTGAGCGCACCCGCGAGGACCAGCAGCGCGGCACACACGATGACCGGGCCCGCGAGTGCCTCCATCCGTCCGAGGTTAGGCGGACCGCGCGCGACCCCGCGCCACCCGACTCACTCGTTCTGGCGTCACTCAGTTCGGTATTCCGAACTCGGTGACGCCAGAACGGATGCAGGGAGCGGTGCTCAGGTGAGCGCGGGCGGGGAACCGCGGCGCGGCCGGGAGAACCGACCCAGTCCCGCGACCTCCTCGGACGCGCCGGGGAGGGAACCACCGTTGCGGGCGATGAGGTTGTCCTGGCGGAACGCGTAGAGCCCGACGAGCGCAGCGAACGCGAGCACGATGAAGCCGACGGTCTTGTTGCGATCCTTGGCCGGCGCCGCCGTGTTCAGAACGGCGTTGAGCGACGGTTGGCTCGCGGCCTGCTTGGCCGGCGACGTCGCCGTCTCGCCGACGTTGCCGCTCGGGATCGCGGGCGTGGCGGTCGCGATGCTCGGCGGCCGGAACGTGCTCGACCCGGCGCCCGCGGTGCCGATGCTGCTCACCGCTCCGGTCGAACCCGCCGGCGTCTCGTTCGCCGCTGGCGCGACGGTCGGCGGCGGGCCGGAGATCGTCGCGAGGGAGTCGTTGCTCGGCGCGTCGAACACGAGGGAGAACGTG
>DASZHU010000308.1:0-14595 GCA_035937605.1 Acidimicrobiales bacterium
CGCCGCGCTCGACCCGTTCGGCGCGCTGCTCTCGATCGTCGCCCTCGGCTCGATCCTGTGGGCGGTCATCGAGGCTCCGAGCCACGGCTGGACCGCGCCGGAGATCGTGTTCGGGTTCGCCGTGGGCTTCGTGGTGCTGGCCGGCTTCTTCGCCTGGGAGCTCAACACCGATCATCCGATGCTCGACATGCGCTTCTTCGAGAACCCGCGGTTCAGCGCGGCAAGTGGCGCCATCACACTGGTGTTCCTGTCGCTGTTCGGCACGTTGTTCCTGATGACGCAGTACCTGCAGTCGGTGCTCGGCTATTCGACCGTTCAGGCGGGCGCAGTGCTGCTCCCACAGGCGGCGATGCTGATGATCTTCGCCCCGATGTCCAACACGTGGGTGCAGAAATTCGGCAACAAGAAGGTCGTCGCCACCGGCCTGCTGATCGTCACTAGTTCGTTCGTGCTGTTCACCGTGTTGCGGCCGAATAGCAGCGCGCTGGTGATCATCGGGATCACCATGGTGATGGGCATCGGCATGGCCAACGTGATGGCGCCGTGCACGGACTCGATCATGGGGTCGCTGCCCCGGGCGAAGGCGGGCGTGGGTTCGGCCGTCAACGACACGACGCGCCAGATGGGAGGGGCCATCGGCGTGGCGGTGTTCGGCTCGCTGATGGCGAGTCACTTCACGAGCTCGATCACCGACAAGCTCGGCCGCGCGCTACCACCAGGGCTCTTCGCACAGCTAAGGGACAACGTGGGTGAGGCCGTCGGCATCGCCAAGAACGCAACGCCGGCGCGGCCGTTCTCCGGTCAGATCGTGTCCGCGGCCGGCGACAGCTTCGTGAGCGGTCTGCACCTCATCGGGCTCGTGGCGGCCGCCATCACGTTCGTCGCGGCGGTGGGCGTGGTGCTGTTCCTGCCGGCGCGCGCTCGTGACGAGGTCGACGGGGGTCCGAGCGGCACGCCGACCGAACCCGTCCCGGCCGCGGTCGTGGTTGGTGGCGCGTGACGCTGCAGGAGTCCACGACCCGGGCGCGGGCCGGCCGTCCTCGCGATCCCGCGTGTGACGCCGCGATCCTGCGGGCCACGCTCGAGGCGTTCACGGAGTTCGGCTACGCCGGGGTGAGCATGGAGGGGGTTGCGGCGCGCGCGGGTGTGGGCAAGTCCACCCTGTACCGGCGCTATGCCACCAAGGCGCACCTGGTGGTGGAAGCGGTTCGATGTGGCGCGCAGATGGACGACGACCTGCCCGACACGGGCGATCTCCGGGCCGATCTGCTCACGATGATGCGGCCGCTGCTCGCGCGACTCCGCAGCGACGAGGGTCAGGTGCTGGTCACGTTCGCCGCCGAGCGCGTGCGCAATCCGGACCTCGCGGAGGAGTTCGACCGGCTGGTAATCGGCAAGAAGCGCGAGCACCTGCGCCGGCTGGTACGGGACGCCGTCGAGCGCGGTGACCTTCCCCGCGATGCTGACGTCGATCTCATCGCCGAGGCACCACCCGCGTATCTGTGGCATCACGCGCTCTACGGATTGCCCCTCACCGACGATCTGCTCGATCGGATCCTCGACCTCGTCCTGCCGTGACCGCGCGCCGGTCGTCATGCGGTCGCGACCGAATCGAAACCTCCGCGATCTAGGTTCTCGCGTCAAGGGGCGGGGCTCGGTCGTGGGGTGCCGTCCGCCTCCGCCGAGCTGGCGGAAGTCCTTCTGGCTAGTGAAGGACTTTCGTCGCGCCCGGAAGCCCTACACTGCTGGTCGAGCCGGTAAAAGACCGGTTCGACGAACAAAAGAGAGAGTGCATTGGCTACAGGTACCGTGAAGTTCTTCAACAACGAGAAGGGCTTCGGTTTCATCTCACGGGAGGGCGAAGATGATGTCTTCGTCCACTTCTCCAACATCCAGGGCAGCGGCTACAAGACGCTGGACGAAGGTCAGCGTGTCGAGTTCGACGTTGCGCCCGGCCGTAAGGGTGAGGAAGCCCAAAACGTTCGTGTGATCTGAGCTTCAGGTCTCGAGCCCGATCGAGCCGCCGGCCTCACGGTCGGCGGCTCGTGACGTTTTCCCCCCGGTCGCAGGGGATTTGGCCGCGAGCCGGGACGGTGCCGGAGCGGGGTCAGACGAGGCTGTCGGCCCAGGCGCGGTGCAGGGCGGCGTAGCGGCCGGTACCCCCGACGAGGTTCGCGGGGGAGCCGTCCTCTACGACGCGTCCGTCGTCGACGACGATCACTCGATCCGCGATCTCCACCGTCGTGAGGCGGTGGGCGATGATCATCGCAGTTCGATCGGCGAGCAGCGTCTGCAACGCGTGTTGCACGAGCCGCTCGGAGGGCACGTCGAGTGACGACGTCGCCTCGTCGAGGATCAGCACCGCGGGGTCGGCGAGGAACGCCCGTGCGAACGCCACGAGCTGCCGTTGGCCCGCCGAGAGCCGCGCGCCCTTCTGGTGTACGTCGGTGTCGTAGCCGTTCGGCAGGCCGACGATGAAGTCGTGGGCGCCGATCGCCAGCGCCGCCGCCTCGACCTCGGCGCGCGTCGCACCCGGCCGTCCGAGCGAGATGTTGTCGAGCACCGAACCCGAGAACAGAAAGTTCTCCTGCGTCACGGTGATCACGGCTCGGCGCAGGTCGGCCTCCGTGAGATCTCGTTCGTCGATGTCGTCGAGGAGCACTCGACCCTCGCTCGGGTCCCAGAAGCGCGCCGCCAGCCTGGCGATCGTCGTCTTGCCCGCACCCGTGGCGCCCACGAGGGCCACGGTCTGGCCACCGGGGATCGACAGATCGAGCTCGTGCAACACGATTCGATCTCGATACGCGAAGCGAACGTGCTCGAACCGCAGCGCGCCCGGCGCGTGCACGAGCGCAACCGGTTCGAGGGGCTCGCCGACACTCGGCGCCTCGTCGAGCACGCCCGACAGCTTCTCGAGCGACGCCGCCGCGGCCTGGAACAGGTTGTAGAACTGGCTCAGCTCCTCCATCGGCGAGAAGAATCGCCGGAGGTACAGCAGGAACGCGGCGAGCACGCCAACCGTCATGTGATGGTCGAGCACCCGAAGGCTTCCGTACAGGAGCACGACGGCGGTGGTGACCCGGCCCACGAAGATCACGCCCGGCCCGTACGTTGCGCCGAGCCGCTGCGACCACATGTTGGCGCCGCGGTAACGGTCGTCGAGGTACTCGAAGATCTCCTGGTTCCGGGGCTCGCGTCGGAACGCGTGGACGGCCTGGATGCCCCCGAGGCTCTCGACGAAGTGCACGATCACCAGCGCCACGGCCTCGCGCGTCGCGCGATACGCGCGCTCTGCATGACCGCGGAACCAGCGCGTCATCACGAACATGATCGGGAACGCCGCCAGCGTCACGAGCGCGAGTTGGAAATCGAGCAACAACAGCGCGATGCCGATGCCCACCATGAGCAGGATCGACGTGATCAGCGTGATCAATCCATCGCCCAGCAGGTCGGCGATGGCCTCGACATCCGATGTCTGCCGCGAGATCACCCGCCCTGACGTGTACTTCTCGTGGAACGAGATCGAGAGCCGCTGGAAGTGCCGGAACAGCCGTTGGCGCGTGTCGAGCACGACCTCCTGGCCGACCCGCCCCAGCAGCAGCAGGAACGCATTGAACGACACGGCGGCCACGACCGTCACGGCCAGGACGGCGACCACGACGGTCAGCAGTGGTTTCGTGTCACCGCTTCCCCCTTGGAGCAGCGGTGGGATGCCGTTGTCGATGCCGAGCTGGATGAGCCACGGCACCGCCAGCTGACACGACGTGCTCAGCGCGATGAGCAGTGAGGCGGCAACGATCGCGCCGCGATGCGGACGGGCGAGGTCGCCGAGAAGCGCTCGGCTGCGCGTGCGCAGGAGGCTGGCGAGACCACCGGCCACCTGTTCTTCCTCCTCGGCCTTCACTCCGCGCCACGCGTCGACGAGTTCGTCGCCGGTCACGTCGAGCGCGGCGTCGGGGTCGACGGTGTGGACGTGGTCGACCTCGGACATCAGGCCACCCCCACCCCGTCGTCGTGCAGGCGGTCGTCGTGGGCCGCCTCTTCGCTCAGCACCGCCCGATAGCGGGGCTCGGTCTCGAGAAGGTCGTGATGCGAACCGACGGCAACGATGCGACCGTCCTCGAGCAGCGCGGCGCGATCGGCGAGGGCGATCGTCGAGGGGCGGTGAACCACCACGAACACCGTGCAGTCGCGAAGGAGCGGCCGCAGCGCGTCCTCGACGAGTGCCTCGGTGTGCACGTCGAGCGCACTGAGCGGGTCGTCGAGGACGAGGATGCGGGGTCGTCCGATGACGGCGCGGGCCAGCGCGAGTCGCTGCCGCTGCCCACCCGACAACGACAAGCCCTGTTCACCGATACGGGTGTCGAGGCCCCACGGCAAATCGAGCACGAAACCGGCCTGCGCAACGTCGAGCGCCCTCGCGATCTCGTCGTCGTTGGCGTCGGGCTTGCCCATGAGCAGGTTCTCGCGGACCGACGCCGAGAACAGCGACGGCTCCTCGAAGGCGAAACCCACGTTGCGCCGCAGGCTGTTCACCGTGAGGTCGCGAAGATCGTGGCCGTCGAGCAGGATGCGGCCTTCGGTCGGGTCGTAGAGCCTCGTCAGCAACGTGACCAGCGACGTCTTGCCGGAACCGGTCGCGCCGACGATGGCGATCGTCTGTCCCGCCGGAACCACTAGGTCGATGTTGCGCAGTGCCGTGCGATCGCTCGCGGGGTAGTCGAACGACACGTTCTCGAAGCGGATCTCGCCGACGACGTCGTCGATGTTCAACGCGCCGGGACGGTCCTGGATCGTGGGCTCGGTGTCGAGCACCTCGTACACGCGCACCGCGGCGGACTCGGCCTCGCCGGCGAGCGCCATGATCCAGCCGAGCACCTCGAGCGGGAACGTGAGCATCACGACGTAGGACACGAACGCGACGAGGCCGCCGACGGTGAGGCTGCCACCGCCGACTGCCACGACGCCACCGAGCAGTACCGCGGTGAGGGTCAGGTTCGGGATGAGGCCGAGCACCCACACGAACTTCGTGTGCAACTTGATGCGGTCGAGGTGCGTCTCGTACAGGCGGGTGGCCTGCACGTTGTAGCCGTCGTACGCCTCCCGGCCGCGGCCGAAGGCCTTCAACACCCGAATGCCGCGCGCGCCCTCCTCGATCGTGGTCGTGAGGTCGCCGGTCTGGTCCTGGATGTCGCGCACGATGTCGTGGTACGCGCGCTCGAATCGGCGGCACAACACGAGCACCGGGATCGTGGCGACGAAGGTGAGCAGCGCGAGCCACACGTGCAGCGTGAGCAACACGCCGAAGATCGCGACGACCTGGATCCCGAACAGCACGAAGAAGACCGCGCCGAACCCGATGAAGCGGCGCACGATCGACAGATCGGTGGTGGCGCGCGACAGGAGCTGTCCCGACTGCCAGCGATCGTGGAAGCCGACGTCGAGGCGTTGGAGGTGGGCGTACAGGTCGTCGCGCAGGTGCGTCTCGAGCTCGGTGGCGACGACGGCCAGGAGGTATCGGCGGCTGAAGCCCATCGCGATGTCGACCATGGCCAGCGCCACCGCGACGAGGCCCCACACGACGATGCCGCGTCGGTCGCCGTCGTGCAGTGGCCCGTCGATGACCGTCTTGACGATGAGGGGGAGCGCGACCATGAACCCCGACGACATGATCGAGGCGAACATGATCATGGCCATGTGGCGCGCGTAGGGCCGTAGGTACGACCGCGTGCGCCACAGGGCGCGCCGTCTCCAACCCCCCAGACGCATCAGGAGAGCATCGCCCACGGGCCGGACGCGCCCCCAATGGTTTCCGGGGCTAGGCCTCGAGGTCGCGCAGGGCCCGCTCGCGCAGGTCGCGGAAGCGGCCGCCGGGCCCGATCACCTCGATGGCCTGGCCGTCGGGGTCCTCGACGAAGAGTGCGGGACCGACGTTGGTGTCCTCGCGGACCGTTCCGCCGCAGGCCGGCACCGCGGCGCGCACGGCATCCAGGTCGTCGACGAACAGCGAGAGGTGGGTCAGCCCCGGTTCGTTCAGCACCCGGGACGTCGCCGGAGCGAGACGATCGAAAGCGAGCAGCTCGAGCAGCAAACCATCGAGAGCGAGGTACAGCGCGTCGAGTCGCAACGGTCCCTCGAGGCGCAGCAGCGTCGCCGTGTCAGGGCCATCGGTGCCGAACTCGAATGCGGCTCGGAAGCCGAACACCTCCTCGTAGAACCGTCGCGACCGTTGGAGATCGGTCACGCACAGTCCGACATGGCTGTAGGCGGTCGCCATTCGGTCAGCCGCCGAGCGGCAGCGCCGCCGCGAGATCTCGCCACGCGCCTTCGGGCACATCCGTGAAGTGCTCGCCCAGCACCTGCACACACACGTGCGAGGCCCCGGCGTCGAAGTGCTGCTGCACACGATCGACCGCGGCGCTCACGTCGCCCGTGGCGACGATCGCGTCGACTAGTCGCTCGCTGCCGCCGTCGGCGACGTCGTCGTCGGTGAAGCCGTGCCGTTTGAGGTTGTTCACGTAGTTGGGGGCGCGGAGGTACACCGCCATGCCGGCGCGGGCGATGGCGAGGGCCTTCGCGCGGTCGGTCTCGAGCACCACCATCTGCTCGGGGGCAAGGATCGGATCCGGCCCGAGGATCTCGCGAGCCTGTGCGGTGTGTTCGACCGGAACGAAGTACGGGTGCGCTCCGGCGGCGCGTTCGGCCGACAAGCGCAACATCTTGGGGCCGAGCGCCGCGAGCACAGTGGGCGGACGCTCGGCCGGACCGACCGCGAGGAACAGCGCGCCGTTCATGTCGTCGAGGTAGTGCGCCATGTAGGAGTACGGCTTCGAGTAATTGTGATGACGAACCCGGTCAACCAGGTGGTGATGGCTCACGCCGAGGCCGAGCAGGAACCGTCCGGGGAACGCCTCCTCCAACGAGCGCTGGGTGTTCGCCATCGTGACCGCGTCGCGGGCGTAGATGTTCGCGATTCCCGTCGCGATCTTGAGCGTCGACGTGGCGCACAGCAGCAGGGTGGCGGTGACGAAGGGGTCGCGCCCGATCGTCTCCGGGATCCAGAGCGTGGGGAAGCCCATCGCCTCGAGGCGACCGGCGATGCGCTGCGCCTCGGCCGACGGCACCGCGTCGAGCACGCCCGTCCAGATACCAACCCTTCCGATGTCCATCGTCCGAACGTAGTGGGCGTAGCGAGCTATCCGATCTGCCGGGCCGCGCCCTCCCAGTACGGGGCGCGGATCTCGCGCTTCAGGAGCTTGCCGGACGGGTTGCGGGGGAGCACGTCGGTGAAGTCGACCGACTTCGGCAGCTTGAACCCTGCGAGGTGCTCGCGGGCGAAGGTGATCAGTTCGGTGTCCGAGATCTCGCTGCCCTCGCGGCGTACGACGACCGCCTTCACGGCTTCGCCCCACTTCTCATCGGGGATCCCGATCACCGCCACGTCGGCCACGTCGGGATGCTTCGCGAGCACGTTCTCGACCTCGGCGGGGTACACGTTCTCGCCTCCGGTGACGATCATGTCCTTCACGCGGTCGTGCAGGAACAGGAAGCCGTCGGCGTCGCGGTAGCCGGCGTCACCGGTGCGCAGCCATCCATCCGCGTCGATCGTGGCCTTCGTGGCCGCTTCGTTGTTCCAGTAGCCCCTCATGTTCTGCGGCGAGCGCGTCCACAGCTCGCCGACGGTGCCGTCGGCCACGTCGGCGCCGGTGTCCGGATCGACGAGGCGCATCTCGACCCACGCGTACGGCTTGCCGCACGAGCGCAGCAGACCGGGCCGGTTGACCGGATCGTGGTCCTCGGGATCGAGCTGCGTGATCGCGCCAGTGGTCTCGGTCATCCCGTACACCTGGATGAACCCGCACCCGAACCTCTCCATCGCCTTCGTGAGCACTGCGTCGGTGATCGGCGAGGCGCCGTAGACGATGGCGCGTAACGTCGAGAAGTCGGTCTCGTCGACGCCCGGCGTGATCAGTAGGAACTGGATCACGGCCGGCACGAAGAACGCGTTGGTGATGCCGAACTCGGGGATCACCTTCAGGATGCGGGCCGGGTCGACATCGCGCAGCAGCACCGTCTGACAGCCGTGGAAGAGCCCGACCATCGACCAGCCGGCGCCCGCGATGTGGAACATGGGCATCACGGCGATGTTCACGGAGTTCTTGTCGAACTTCCACGACTCGGTCACGTTCATGACGCCGGAGAAGAAGTTGTCGTTCGTGAGCATCACGCCCTTGGGCAGACCGGTCGTGCCCGACGTGTAGAGCTGGATGGCGACGTCGCTGCCCTTCGGCTCGGCGCCCGGATCTTCGGCGGGATGGGCGGCGAGAACGCGCTCGTAGTCGTCCCATCGTGCGTGGTCGCCGATTGCGATGATCGTCGTGACCGTTTCGAGGTCGCCTTCGATCTTCTCGACGTGCGCGAAGAAGTCCGGGCCCACGATCAGCACCCTGGCCTCGGCATCGTTGATGATCTGTGCCATCTCGGTGGGGGCGAGCCGCCAGTTCACCGCGACGTTCACCGCGTTGAGCTTGGCCAGCGCGAACGTGAGCTCGAAGAACTCCGGGCCGTTCTTGTCGAGGAACGCGACGCGATCTTCGGGCCCGACCCCGATCGACGCGAGCGCAGTTGCGAGCCGGTTCGACTTCTTGTCGAGCGCGCCGAAAGTGTGTGTCGTTCCCTCGTACTCGAGCGCGGGATGATCCGCTCGCTCCCGGCCGTGCGTCCGGATGATCCCCGCAAACGACGTGATCAAGCTCGCTCCTTCTCGATGTGCTCGGGTTTCAGAGGGGCACGTCGACACCCGTGGCCTTGCCGAGCGCCGCGAGGTCGTTGAGGATGGCGTCGAGCATGTCCCAGAGGTCGGGCACGAGCTCGCGGCACGACACGAGACCGAAGTCGAGCGTGTCGAGGTAGCTCTGCACCGTGATGTTGAGCCCCTGGCCGTCGACGATCGTCGACACCGGGTAGTAGTGCAGTAGCCGGCTCCCCGCCGCGTAGAGCGGTTGGCGCGGGCCGGGCACGTTCGAGATCACCACGTTGACCGGCGGGTTGATACGGGTCATGAGTCGTGTCGACAGCCGCATCGCCCGGGCGAACACGGCGGGCGGAGGGAATTGCGCGAAGTCGGTGAGCTGGGCCGCGGGGATCGCGTCGAACAGGTCCTTCGCGCCAACCATCGCGTCGTGCACGCGCTGGATGCGCAGCAACGGGTCGGGTTCGTCGGTCGGCAGCTCGGCGAAGATGCTCGACACGCGGTTCGTCCACTTCTCCGTCTCGTCGCCGGTGCGGATCGAGACCGGGATCATCGCGGTGAGCGGTTGGTCCGTGAGGGCATCGTGGTCTTCGAGCCACGTACGCAGGCCACCGGCGCACACGGCCATGACGACGTCGTTCACCGTGGCGCCGACCGCGTTCTTGATGTCCTTCACCGCCTGCAGTGAGGTCGAGCGGTAGGCGAACCGCCGGTGAGCCGTGATCGACGCGTTGAACGGCGTGCGCGGCGCGGACAGCGATGGGAGCGGGCCCTTCACATCCGTCTCCGGGGTGCGTTCTCGCCCGAGGTTGAGCAGCGATCCGATCGGACCGCGCAGGCTGTTCCGCACCTGGTTCGCGGCGGCGACGAGTGCCGGATTGCGCGTCGAGCGCCCGAAGTCGCGAATCGTGCGAGTGCCGAGCAGGATCGCGCGACCCGGCTTGCGCACGAGGTTCGCACCCGCCCTCGCCAGCACTTCGGCGTCGGTCGGCGGTGGCTCGGGGCTCCAAGCCTCGGCCGGCTCGTCGATCGCGTCGCCTCCGGGGTTCTCGTCGAGCATCAACGTGAGCAGCTCCGCGCCCGACGCGCCGTCGATCGTGGCATGGTGCACCTTCGTGAGGATGGCGAACCGATTCTCCGGCAGGCCCTCGATCACGTACGTCTCCCACAGCGGCCGGGCGCGGTCGAGAGGCCGGCCGATGATGCGGGCCACGAGGTCGGCGAGCTGCTGGTCGCTGCCCGGCGGGGGCACCGCGGTGTTGCGCACGTGAAAGTCGAGATCGAAGTCGGAGTCGTCGATCCAGAACGGGTGGTCGAGGCGCAGCGGCACGTCGCGCAGCCGTCGCCGCAGCGGCTCGAGCAGGTGCAACCGCTTCTCGATCTGGCCGCGCCACGCGGTGAAAGCGTCGTAGTTCGGGTCGTCGGGCTTCTCGAAGATCGAGAGGCTCGATACGTGTCCGAACTGCGAGGGCGTCTCCATGTAGAGAAACGTGGCGTCGAGCCCCGAGAGCTGCTTCATGTTGGCCCCCTGTCCAGTGCTGGACCGGACACTAGACCGAGCGAGACGACCGTTCGATGGGCGAGAATCATGGCGTGACCATGACCGACAAGACTCCGACCGCGATCCATATCGGCGCCGACGACCTTCCCTTCGTCGACATCGGCGAGGGCAGCAAGTTGAAGGTGATCCAGGTCAAGGTGCGAGAAGGCCTGTGGATCGTGGAGAACATCTTCCAGAAGGGCTACGAGGTGCAGCGCCACAAGCACACCGGGCCCGTGTACGCCTACACGACGAGCGGCGCGTGGAAGTACAAGGAATACGACTATGTGAACCGCGCCGGGTCGTTCCTCTACGAGCCCGCTGGGTCGGTCCACACGCTCACCGTCGTGGAGGACGACACGCGGGTGTGGTTCCAGATCTACGGCGCCAACCTCAACCTCGACGCCGACGGCAACGTGGAGAGCATCGTCGACGCCGGCGGCATCCTCGACGCCTACTACGTGCTCGCCGAGGCCGAAGGCTTCCCCAGGCCGAACGTGCTGGTCGATTGAGCGTGCCGGTCGCCGTCGACCTCGCGAGCCCCGACGCGTTCGTGCACGGCGCGCCGCACGAGCAGCTCGCCGAGCTCCGCCGCACCAGCCCGGTGTACTTCCAGGAGATGCGGGGCGAACCGGGCTTCTACGCGGTACTCAAGCACGCCGACCTCGTCCACGTCGCTCGCCACTCCGAGGTGTTCTCGGCGAGCGAGGGCGGCGTGGTGCTGGAGAACCTCGCGCCCGACCAGCTCGAGATGATGCGCATGATGCTGTTGGCGATGGACCCGCCTCGACACCAGCAGTACCGCGCGCCGTTGTCGGATCACTTCAAGGCGAAGGTGATCGCGGGTCTTGACGACGGCATCCGCACGATCACGCAGTCGATCATGAAGGAAGCGGCCGCCCAGCGCGACGTCGAGTTCGTGCACGACGTCACGGCGAAGCTCCCCACGCGCGTCATCGGCCAGCTCATGGGGCTGCCGGAGGACGACTGGCCGCTGATCCACCAACTCGCGGAGCGCAACACGAGTGGGCAGGATCCCGACGTCGCGGGCGAGACCGCCGACTACAGCGCCTCGATCGAGATGGCGATGTACGCGATCGAGTTCGCGGCGGTGCGGCGCGCCGAAGCGCCGCGCGAAGACCTCACGTCGGTGATCCTCGGCTCGGACTACGGCGGCGCGTCGATGACCGACGTCGACTTCGGCAGCTTCTTCGTGCAGCTCGTGACCGCGGGGAATGACACGACGAAGACGATGCTGGCCGGCGGTCTCCTTGCACTGTTGCAACATTCGGACCAGCTCGACGAGCTGCGCGCGGACCCCTCGCTCACCGCAGGCGCAGTCGAAGAGATCCTGCGGTGGGCGAACCCGCTGCACTACTTCCGGCGCACGGCGCTTGCGGATACGGAGCTGCACGGGGTGCCCATCGAGAAGGGCGCGAAGGTGGCGATGTACTACACGTCCGCCAACCGCGACGAGGACGTGTTCGCAGACTCGCAGCGCTTCGACATCCACCGCCATCCCAACCCGCATCTGTCGTTCGGAATTGCAGAGCACTTCTGTCTCGGTGTGCATCTCGCGCGGCTCGAGGGGAAGGTGTTCTTCGAGGAGCTGCTCGCGGCGTTTCCGCGCATCGACCTCACGGGCGACCCGATTCGCCTGCGTTCGAACCTCAACAACGCGATCAAACGCCTCCCCATCCGCCTCTCCTGACGCAATTCCCAAGCAGAGCGACACACTTTGTGTCCGTCTGCATGGGATTTGCGGGAGAATTGGCGGATGACCGTGTCGCCGCTGTCCGGGCCGCAGGGCGCGTCGCCGTTCCCGCCGATCGCAGAGCTCGGCTTCTTGTCGGACTGCGAGACGTCCGCGCTCATCGCGCCCACCGGCAACGTCGAGTGGCTCTGCTTGCCGCGCTTCGATTCGCCCAGCGTGTTCGGGGCGATGCTCGATCGGCGAGCCGGTGGGTTTCGCTTCGGCCCCGACGATGTCACGGTTCCGGCCGCGCGGCGCTACCTCCCCGGAACGATGGTGCTCGAGACGAGTTGGGGCACGACCACCGGCTGGATCATCGTGCGCGACGTGCTGCTGATCGGACCGTGGCACCACGAAGACGAGATGTCGCACACCCACCGACGCGCGCCCACCGACTACGACGCGGACCACGTGCTGCTGCGCACGGTGCGGTGCGTCAACGGCGAGGTGCAGCTCGTGCTCAATTGCGAGCCGCGCTTCGACTACGGCCGCGAGTCAGGGCATTGGGAGTACTCCGGTGGCGACTACCACGAGGGCATGGCGTCGGCCGGGGAGTCGGATCTTCGCCTGCGTCTTACGACCGACCTTCGCCTCGGCTTCGAGGGGCCGCGCGCCATCGCCCGCACGCTCATGAAGGAGAACGACAACCACTTCTGCGCGCTGTCGTGGAGCGAGCACGAGCCGCCGCGCACGTTCGAGGAGGCCTACAACCGGCTGCGGTGGACCGCCCACCACTGGCAACATTGGTTGGCCCGCGGCAACTTCCCCGATCATCCGTGGCGTACGCACCTCGAGCGCAGCGCGCTCACGTTGAAGGGACTCACGTTTGCTCCTACGGGCGCGCTCGTCGCAGCGGCGACGACATCGCTGCCCGAGACGCCCGGCGGCGAACGCAATTGGGACTACCGCTACACCTGGATCCGCGACTCGACGTTCGCGCTCTGGGCGCTCTACACGCTCGGGTTCGACTGGGAGGCCAACGACTTCTTCTGCTTCATCGCCGATGTCGCGGAGCGAGACGAAGAGCTCCAGGTCATGTATGGGCTCAGTGGCGAGCGTGATCTCACCGAGCACGTGCTCGAGCACCTCGACGGCTACCTCGGATCGAGTCCCGTACGCGTCGGCAACGGCGCCTACGACCATCGTCAGCACGACGTGTGGGGCGCGGTGCTCGACTCCGTGTACATCCACACGCGGTCGCGTGACCACCTCGAAGAGCGACTGTGGCCGATCCTGAAACGCCAGGTCGAGGCGGCGCTCGCGAACTGGCAGCTGCCCGACCGGGGCATCTGGGAGGTTCGAGGTGAGCCGAAGCACTTCACGTCGTCGAAGCTCATGTGCTGGGTCGCGGTGGACCGCGGCGCTCGCCTCGCTCGGATCCGCGAGGAGACCGATCTCGCCGAGCAGTGGCAGAAGGCTGCGAACGAGATCCACGCCGACATCTGCACGCACGGCCTCGACGAGCGTGGCGTGTTCACGCAGCACTACGACACCGATGCGCTCGACGCGTCGGTTCTCCTGATGCCGCTCGTGCGCTTCCTTCCCGCCGACGACGAGCGCATCGTGGCGACGGTGAACGCAATCGCCGACGAGCTCACCGTCGACGGCCTCGTCCTGCGCTATGTGACCAAGGAGACCGACGACGGCCTGTCGGGGGAGGAGGGCACGTTCACGATCTGCTCCTTCTGGCTCGTTTCCGCTCTGGTCGAGATCGGTGAGGTGCAACGAGCGCGGTCGCTGTGCGAGAAGCTCCTGTCGTTCGCGAGCCCGCTGGGCCTCTACGCCGAAGAGCTCGACCCCCACAGCGGCCGCCATCTCGGCAACTTCCCGCAGGCGTTCACGCATCTCGCGCTCATCAACGCGGTGATCCATCTGATCCGAGCCGAGCACGGAACACCTCAGGGCGCGCTCGAACCGCTCGGCGCATCCGGTCGCCGGCAGTAGCGGCCCGGCTCAGCTCTCCTCGTCGTCGAACTCGAGATCCGGGAGGCGCAGCACCAGCGCGCCCGACCGTACGGCCAGCACCGCCGCCGCGACCGAGCATCCGAACGCGAGTGCAGTCGCACCACGATCGACGTTGAACGACAGCGTCGTCGGTAGCACCGGATGCAGTAGCACCTGCACGCGCATGAAGCCCCAACCGCTCAACGAGGCCACTGACGCGAGCGTGAAGACGACTCCCAATGGCTTGCGGTGCAGCACCACGGACAGAACGGCGGCCACGGTGGCCACCGCCGGGAGCGCGATCTCGAGTGGGTTCGGGCCGGCGGCACTCGGGATGCTCCGGAAGGCCACGACGCCGGTCTCCAGCGCGGCGACCGACGCCACGAGCATCGCGATGCCGGCGACGAAGGTCGACTTGCCGCGGCCCACGACGAACGCAACGGCGCCGGCCACCAGCACGAGCGCGATCCACGGGATCGGGCTCTCGGAACCCTCGAGCACGAGGTTGCCGTGGACGACGACCGGCGTACCGTCGACGGTCATCGGTACCTGCCAGTCCTCGAAGCCGGGGACGATCTGCCCCTCCTTCGCGCCCGGCGGTCGCTG
>DASZHU010000309.1:0-4445 GCA_035937605.1 Acidimicrobiales bacterium
GCTCCCCAAGCTGATCGCGTCAGGGGACGGGCACGTGATCACGATCGGCTCGATCGCCGGCATCGAGCCGTACCCGGGAGGCGCCGGCTACAACGCCGCAAAGCACGCGGTGCGCGCCGTGATGGACGTGCTGCGCACGGAACTGCTCGGCGAGCCGGTGCGGGTGAGCGAGATCGATCCAGGCATGGTCGAGACCGAGTTCTCGATCGTGCGCTTCGGCGGCGACGAGACCGCGGCGGCCAAGGTCTACGAGGGCATGACGCCGCTCACCGCGGAGGACATCGCCGAGTGCATCGCGTGGGTGGCCACACGGCCGAGCCATGTCGACGTCGACCAGCTCGTCATCCGCCCCCGCGATCAAGCGAGAGCGACGATGGTCCACCGCACCCCCTGACGAAAGGACGGTGCAAGACGGTCAGAGGTCGAGGAGTCGATCGAGGCCGATCGTGAGGCCGGGCTTGTTCGCCACGGCCTTGGCCGCCAGGATCACACCCGGCATGAAGCTCGACCGGTCGTAGGTGTCGTGACGGATGGTGAGCGACTGTCCGGTCGTGCCGAGGATCACCTCTTGGCTTGCGACCATGCCGCGCACGCGCAGCGCATGGACGTGGATCCCCGCTGGCCCCTCCGCTCCCCGTGACCCTTCGAGCACCAGCTCCTCGGTCGGATCCGCAGCCCAATCACCGGATGCGGCGGCCATCCGCTCGGCCGTGAGCATCGCGGTACCCGACGGCGCGTCCCGTTTCGCGTCGTGGTGGAGCTCCACGATCTCCGCGGTCTCGAAGAAGGGCGCCGCCCGTTCGGCGAAGGCGATCATCAATACCGCGCCGATCGCGAAGTTGGGGGCGATCACACAGTTGCTGCGGGTGAACGCGGCGCGGAACAGCTCGTGGTCGTCGGCGGTGATCCCCGTGGTGCCGACGACGGCGTGCACGCCGTGCTCCGCGGCCCACCGCACGTTGCCCCGGGCGGCGTCGACTCGCGTGAAGTCGATCACGACGTCGACCTGCTCGCCGACACTCGTCGGGTCGCCCACGATGGTCACGCCTTCGACCGCTTCGCCGGTATGGGCGGGGTCGATGGCGGCCGCGAGCTCGAGACCAGGATCGCCGGCCACCGCCGAGCAGACGGTGAGGCCCATTCGCCCGCCCGCACCGAACACTCCGACCCGGATCGCCATTGCGGCCCAAAGCTAGGACACGACCTCAAGGTTTTTTCGGTCTTTGCCGACAATCATGGTCGTGGGCGATCAAGGGAACACGATGTACGTCGGTCCGCGTCATCCGGTCGTCTTCGACCGCAACAGCCTTCGGCTCACCATCGGCGAGCACTCGACCGTCGTTCCGGATCCCGCGCACGGCAACGAGGCCGTGCTGCGCTGCTACCTCGCCCTCGTGGCCGAGGTGCGGGGTACGCCGATCGGTTCGGGCATCGAGGTTCGCCAGGACGACGTCGCCGTGCTCGCCGAGATCCTCGACCTCGCGGACTCCGATCTCGACTCGCACCTGGCGACCCTGCTGGGCGTCAGCGTCGAGGCCGCAGTCGAGGTCCATCACCGGCTTCGTCGTCATCGTGCGCTCGCGGCCGCGGCCACTGTGACCGTCGGAGGCCTGGCGTTGCTCGGCGCGACAAAGGTGTCCGCCGAGCCATCGCCGCCCTCCCCCGCGCCCGCCGTGGTCACCGTTCCGACCACACCCGTCGCCGCGCTCGCGGCGCCGCCCTCGACGGTCGTCGTGGCACCTGCTCCGGTCGCATCGCGTCCACCGCCCGTGCCCCCGGTTACCGAGCCGCAACCGCCTGTGATCCACACACATCCGGCTTCGAGCGACGACGTCCAGATCGGCGACGCGCTCGTGATCGTTCGGGGCGAGCAGCCCGCCGACCCCGCAACTCAGATCGGCGACGCGGTCACGTACGAACGCTGAACGCGGACTCGTCGAACGGGCCGACGGCCGCCAGTGAACGCGGCCCCGTCAGGATCCGACGCATCACCCGGTGTGCATCGTCGAGCGTGACGCGGCGAATGCGATCGACCTGCTGATCGACGGTCAACGGCTCGATCGGTGACAGCTCGCCCCGTGCGAGGCGGCCCATCCGGCTGCCGCTGTCTTCGAGGTTCAGCTGCAGCGCGCCCGCGAGGTACCCCGACGCTACCCGCAGCTCGCGCGCGGTGATGCCGTCGGTGACGATCTTGTCGACCTCGGCGTCGATCAGACCGAGCACCTCGTCGACCTTCGACGGAGCGGTGCCGGCGTAGATCATGAAGAGCCCACTGTCGCTGTAAAGCGACGCCGCGGAGTACACGCTGTACGCGAGCCCACGGTCTTCGCGGATCTCCTGGAACAGCCGGCTCGACAGTCCCCCACCGAACGCCTGGTTCGCAACGGCGAGCGCGAAACGATCGGGGTCACGCTGATCGATGGCCCGCCATCCGAGGGTGACGTGGGCCTGCTCGGTGGGTCGCCGCTCGACCGAGAGCGATCGCGGGCCGGTCGTGGGCGCGTCACGGTGCGGTGGCGTGCCGAGATCGACGCCGGCGAGGAAGTCGTGCACGCCGCTGACCACCTCGTCGTGGTCCAGCCGCCCCGCGGCCGCGATGACCAGGTTGGCCGGCCGGTAGTGCTTTCTGAAGAACGTACCGATCTCGTCGCGCGTCAGCGCGGCGACGGTGTCCTCGTCGCCGAGCACCTCACGGCCGAGCGGGTGATCGGGGAACACCGCGGCCGCCATCAGCGAGTGCACCTTGTCGTCCGGCGCGTCTTCCGACATTGCCAGCTCCTCGAGGATCACGTCGCGCTCGGCGTCGATCTCGTGTGCCCGCAGGGCGGGCTCGGCCAACACGTCGGTGAGCAGCTCGAGCCCGAACGAGAGCTCGTCCGCAGGCAGGCGCGTGTAGTACGCGGTGTGCTCACGCGAGGTGAACGCGTTCATCTCACCGCCGAGCGCGTCGACCGACTCCGCGATCTCGCGTGCCGACCGGTGGTCGCTGCCCTTGAACACGAGGTGCTCGAGGAAGTGCGACGCACCGGCCAGCTCGGATGACTCGTCCCGTCCGCCGACCGCGATCCAGAAGCCGGTGGTGACGGACCGCGCCTCCGGCATCCGCTCAGTGACGACGCGGATGCCGTTCGGCAGACGGGTTCTCGTGATGTTCGGTTTGGTCAACGATGACGATCTCGGCCGCCGCGCCCGCGATCGCCACCGCGGCCCCGGCCGCCACCACCACGCGGACCCCGATCGCCGCGGTCGCCGCGATCGCCCGACGCCGCCTCGGCGGGACCGAGGTCGCCGAACTCCTCACGGAGCTCCGCGTCGAACGCATCCTCGAACGAGACGACTTCGGCGCCGCCGCCGGATCCTGAGCCCGAGCGGCTGCTCGACGAGCGGGGCGGGCGGCTCTCGCCGTCGCCGTCGCCGTTCGCCGCGCCGCTGCCGTCGCCACCGAGCGGTGAGATCGGGCTGAGCGACACCTTGCCCTGCGGATCGACATCGTCGACGCGCACCTCGACCTCGTCGCCGAGATCGAGCACGTCTTCGACGCGATCGATGCGCTTGCCGCCACCCATCTTCGAGATGTGCAGCAGGCCGTCACGCCCGGGGAGGATGTTGACGAAGGCACCGAACTTGGTGATGTTCACGACCTTGCCGGTGTAGACCTCGCCGACGCCCGCGGTCGGCGGGTTGAGGATCAGCTGGATCTGGCGCTTCGCCTCTTCGACGGCGCCACCGTCGACCGAGCCGATCGTGACGGTGCCCACGCTGCCGTCGTCGTCGACGGAGATGTCGGCGCCAGTCTCCTGCTGGATCGAGTTGATGACCTTGCCCTTGGGACCGATCACCTCGCCGATCTTGTCGATCGGGATCTCGAAGCTGATGATCTTGGGCGCCGTGCTGCCGACCTCGGCGCGAGGCTCGGCGATCGCCTTGTTCATCACTTCGAGGATCTGCAGACGGGCCTCGTAGGCCTGCTGCAGCGCCTGCGCGAGCACATCGGCGGGAAGCCCGTCGATCTTCGTGTCGAGCTGCAGCGCGGTGACGAACTCGGAGGTGCCGGCGACCTTGAAGTCCATGTCGCCGAACGCGTCCTCCGCTCCAAGGATGTCGGTGAGCGTCGTGTACTTGCCTTCGGCGAACACGAGGCCCATCGCGATCCCGGCGACCGGCGCGCTGATCGGCACGCCCGCGTCCATCAGCGACAAGCTCGATGCGCACACCGAGCCCATCGACGTGGAACCGTTCGACGACAGCACCTCGGACACGAGTCGAAGCGTGTACGGAAACACCTCTTTGCTCGGCACCACTGGCAGCAGGGCGCGCTCAGCGAGGAGACCGTGACCGATCTCGCGACGCTTCGGGCTGCCGACCCGGCCGGTCTCACCGTTGGCGTGCGGCGGCATGTTGTAGTGGTGCATGTACCGCTTCTTGTCCTCGGGCGCGAGGGTGTC
>DASZHU010000310.1:0-7064 GCA_035937605.1 Acidimicrobiales bacterium
GTCGTCGTGGCGCCGATCCGACCGCACGCGACGGTGTCCTCGTCGCGCCGCGTCCGCGCCGCCTCGGCCGCGGACGAGAAGCCGCACTGCACTTCCCATCTGGATGCGGCGCGCGTGCTCGTCGGGTCCCCCGAGAACACCGTCACCACCCGCACGCTGGCGCCGGCGCGGACGGAAGCCGCGATCGTCGCTCCCAAGGAGAGCACTGCATCGTCGAGATGGGGCGACAGGACCACGACCGATCCTTGCAACGCCGGCGCGGAGGCGACCCTCGACATGAGCGCGTACTCTGCCAGATCCCACATGCGGGTCCGCGAACAGGAGGTAGGCGTGGAAGCGCCGCACGAGCACGACGCGGGCGGAGCGACAGCTGGCGGCACGCCCATTCGGACTCGTGTCGCGGCGAGGCTGGGTCGCGCCGCGAGCGCCACCTCCCGCTTGATGGGCCGCGGAAGTGGCTCGGTCATCGGTGCGCGAGTGACGCTGGCACTCGCACCGGATGCACTCGAGCACCTCGCCGCCGGCTGGCGGGTGGCGACGATCTCGGGAACCAACGGCAAGTCGACCACCACGGCCATGCTCGCCGCCGCCTGCTCGGCGGCGGGTTCGAGGGTCGCGTCCAACGTCGAAGGCGCCAACCTCCGGTCCGGCATCGTGGGCCTCCTCACCAGCGACGCGGCGCGTCGTGCAGACCTCGCGGTGCTCGAGATCGACGAGCTCGCGTTGCCCTCGCTGCTGCCAAGCTTCGAGCAGCCTGTCGTTGCGCTGCTCAACCTCTCCCGCGACCAACTCGATCGCTTCGGTGAGGTGCGAATGGTCGCGTCCGGATGGCGGGCCGCGCTGCAGCGTCAGCCCGCCACGGTGGTCGCCAACGCGGATGACCCACTCGTGGTGTGGGGTGCGCTCGGTGCGACCGACGTGACGTTCGTCGGCGCCGGGCTGTACTGGCATGACGACGCGGCTGCGTGTCCGAACTGCGGTCGGGTGATCAGTCGCGACGGGCGACGCTGGTGGTGCACGTGCGGCCTCGCACGACCCGACGCGATGGAGATCGCCGACGCGCAGCTGCTCGCGCTCGACGGCACCCCGCTCGCGGAGTTGCATCCAGCGGTCCCCGGCCGGCACAACGTGGCCAACGCGGCGATCGCCGTCGTCGCCGCGATGAAGCTTGGCGTCCCCGCCGGCGTCGCCGCGACGGGGGTTGCGGCCGTCGAATCGGTCGCGGGCCGGTACCAGACGATCAAGGCCGGCGAGACGAACGCACGGCTCCTGCTCGCGAAGAACCCGGCGGGCTGGGCCGAGCTGCTCGCCTTGATCGAGGGTGACACCGGCCCCGTGCTGCTCGCGATCAACGCGAGGATCGCCGACGGACGCGATCCGTCGTGGCTCTGGGACGTGCGGTTCGAGCAACTGGCCGGTCGCCGGGTGATCGCGAGCGGCGAGCGCGTCGCGGATCTCGCGGTACGACTTCACTACGCGGGCGTCGATTTCGATCTGTGCACCGACGACGTGCTCGACTGCTTGAAGTCGTTCGACCAGCCGAACATCGACGTCCTGGCGAATTACACGGTGTTCGCCGATCTGGTGCGCGACATCGCGAGGCAGCGGTGAGCGCGGCGCGCGTCGGGATCGCGCTCGTCTTTCCCGAGTTGCTCGGTACCTACGGCGACGGCGGCAATGCCACCGTGTTGTCTCAGCGATTGCGGTGGCGCGGGATCGACGCGGAGGTGGTGCGCGTCGGCATCGGCGACGCGTTACCGGCCTCGTGCGATGTCTATGTGCTCGGCGGTGGTGAGGACTCGCCGCAGACGCTGGCCGCGGCTCGGCTCGCGGAACAGGGGATCGAGCGCGCGGTGGGTCAGGGTGCCGTCGTGCTCGCGGTGTGCGCGGGCCTGCAGTTGCTCGGGGTCTCGTTCACCGGTGCAGACGGATCGCCGCAGCCGGGCCTCGGGTTGGTCGACGTCACGACCACGCCGCGAGGGCAACGCCAGATCGGTGAGCTCGTCGTGGAGCCGACCGCGTTCGACCTGCCGATGCTCACTGGCTTCGAGAACCACGGAGGAATCACCACGCTCGGCCCCGGGGTTCAGTCGCTCGGCCGGGTCGTCGCGGGGTACGGCAACGGGATCGGTGGTGTCGAGGGCGTTGTACACGAGAAGGTGGTCGGCACGTACCTCCACGGCCCCGTCCTCGCCCGCAACCCGGCCCTGGCCGACGTGATCCTGCAATGGGTCACTGGACCTCTCGAGCCGCTCGACGACGCGGTCGTGGAGCGCCTCCGTTCCGACCGCCTGCGGGCGGCGCTCGGGCGTCGTGCCCGCTGAATCAATCCGAGAGCACGCGTTCGTAGACGGCGCCGACGCGGCGCGCCATCGCGCTGGAAGAGAACTCAGCGATGACGCGGGCGTGTCCGGCTGCGGCGAGGCGACCCGCCCGGCCGGGATCGTCGATCAGTCGACGAACGGCGGCCGCGAGCGCGCGCGCGTTCCCGGGTTCGAAGAGCACGCCGGTGACGTCGTCTTGCACCAGCTCGTCGACCCCACCGATGTTCGACGCGACGACCGGTTTGCCCGCGGCCATCGCCTCGAGCAACGAGACCGGTAAACCCTCGAAGGCCGAGGGCAGCGCCACAATGTCGCTGGCCGCCAGCACGCGCGCGACGTCGGTCCGGTGGCCGAGGAACGCGACGCGGTCGTCGATGCCCAGCTCGACAGCTGCGGCCTCGAGCCTCCGGCGCTCGGGGCCTTCACCCGCGAACGCGACCCGCACGTCAGGTAGCTCGGCCGCCGCCGCGAGCAGGTGGCGATGTCCCTTCTGTGGATCGAGGCGAGCGACGAGCAGCACGACGGTGCCCGGCCGTCCGTTGGTGAGCTCGGTGCGGACCCTGATGTCGGCGGGCTCGCGATAGGCGTCGGCGTCGACGCCGTTGTGGACGACGTCGATCTTCTCCGGCGGCCAGCCCAGGCCGTCGACGAGTTTGGTGCGCACGTGTTGCGACACCGCCAGATAGCGATCGACCGCGCGCGTGTAGAGGCGCTGCTGGTGATCGACGCGCCAGCTCAGACGAAGGTCGACGTACGAGTGCGCCGTGGCGACGACCTTGGCATGGTGATACATCGCGGCCGCCAGCAGCTGGTATTGACACGCCAACGGCCACATGAGATGCAAGTGAACGATGTCGGGTGCGCGACGGCGCAGCTCACGCGCGAACGCCGGGAGACGACCGAGGCCTTCGAACCCCGGATCCATGCGCGGGATCGCCCATGGCGTCGCACCGGCGGCCCGTGCACCGTCGACGAGCGGGGCGAGTGCATCGGTGGGATGGTAGGCGAGAGTGAGATCCCAGCGCGACCGGTCGGTCTGCTTCAGCAGCGTGAGGATCGCCTGCTCGCCTCCGCCGAACTCGTCGCCATCGGTCAGGTGCAGTACGTGAGCCTTCTTCACGGTGACACCGTGCGGTGCGTTTCGATCGCCGCGGCGTAGACGGCCTCCAGTCGGCGGGCCACCGCCGCGGGGCTGTGGTTGACCTCGACGAAGGCGCGGGCGCGCTCGCCGACGTCTCGGCGGCCCACGTCGTCTTGTAGCAGACGAATTATCGCGTCCGCGAGCGAAGCGGCATCGTCGGCGATCGCGAGAGGCGGATCGCCCTCGAACCGGAGGCCTTCGGCACCGCGTGTCGTGGTGACGACCGCGCACGCGAGTGACATCGCGTGCAACACCTTCATGCGCATGCCGCCGCCGGTGCGCACCGGTGCGGCGAGGACGGCGTGGCGACGCATGAACGCGTCCGCGTCCTCCACCATCCCGACCACTTCGATGCTGCGGCCGGCCAGCTGGAGCACCTCATCCGGCGCGTGCAGGCCCGCCAGCGTGAGTGTCGCGGTGGCGATCCGCCCGCGCACGAGCGGCAGCACATCTCGTGCCAACCACAGTGCGGCGTCGACGTTCGGCGGATGCGTGTAGTTGCCGATGAACGCGATCGAGTCGGGCTCTGGCAACGCGTCCGTCGTGTGCGATGGGAGCTCGATGCCAAAGGGCGCCACGTGCACACGTGACGCGAGGTTGGGCGCTACCTCCGCGAGCGCGCGCGCGTCGCGGTCCGTGAAGACCTGCACGGCATCGAACCGCTTCCACACGCCGCGTTGGTAACGCGGCCACCGATGCCAGTCGTACTCGCGAAACGCCCACTCCGGCCACTGCCGTAGGGGCCCGGCGTGCCAATCGACCGGCCGCGGTCGTCGCACCTCGTGCTCGGTCAGCACCGTGGCGACGGTCGTCGGCAGGTCGTACGTCGCCATGGAGTTGTCCTCGACGGCGACGACGTCGAAGCCGCCACGCGCGAGCAGCGTGTCGAGCTCTGCCTGAACGGCGGGTTCGTGGAACCACACCGTGCGCCAAGGCAGTCGCCCCCGCAGCCAGGCCCCCGACATGCGCGCTCGGCGTCGCCAGCGCCGGCGGTCGAGGTGGCGAGGCACGGCGTGGACCTGCCAGCCCTCGCTCCGGAGCCGGTCCGCGGCGGCGAGCTCGGCAGGGTCGGGACCCGCGGGGGTGACGAGCACCACGTCGTGGTCGATCGACAGGCCGACGAGCGCGGCGTGTACCAGCGCGGGGATCGCGCCGGGAGCGTCGCGATCAGGGGGCACCGGGGTCAGGAGCAGGATCCTCAACGCGGCGCCTGATGCGGCCGGTGCAGACGGCCGAGCGCGCGGTTGAGCCGCAACCGGCGTTCGGGGAACAGGAAGCCCTCCGCGAGCCGGGTCGAGATGCGGCGCGGCGCGATCGCCACCGCGAGGAACCACACCGCGAACATCGCCTTCATGGCGAACGCGACATCCATGCGCCGCGCGGTGGCGCGCCAGCCGTTCAGCACGATGCGAGGCACACGATCGGACGGGATCGGGTGCTCACTCGGAGCAAGGCGGCGCGACACGAGCCGGTTGGCGAGGTCGGCGACCGACAGGATCTCGCGTGGATGCTCGAGATCGAGCTGGTCGGCGATACGGAGCAACTCGCGGCGCGTGGCGGCCGCGTACGTGACGGACTGACGTACGTGGTTCAGATCGAGCCGCCCGCCGCTGGTCTCGTAGCTGTTCGAGTCGTGGACGCGATAGCCGCCGCCCACCCACTCGAACGACGCGACGGGACCGAAGAGGGGCGGCAGGTGCTGCAGGTACCAGTCCGCCGATCGCGCGAACTCCGACTCCGGCATCGGCAGCAGCTGCTCTAGCACCCAGCGGGGAAACGCGTTCCCGCTCGTGGGCATCCACGTGAGGTCGAACGGCTGCACGAGCTCCTGGTGCGCGACATCACCACGGGGGAGCGGCAGATGATCGGGCGGCTTGACGACACCGGTCCGGCGTCCGCTCGCGTCGAGCACGTCGAGCCGGTACTGGAACTTGGCGATGGCCGCGTCGGCCGCCGCCGCGGCCGCGATCGACCTTGCCGTCGCCGGGCGAAGTGTGTCGTCCGCGTCGAGGAAGATCACGAGATCGCCCTCGCTCTGCGCGAACCCGGCGTTCAACGCGGACGCCTGCCCGCCGTTGTGCTTCAGCACCGGCGTGACGCGGCTCCCGTAGCCCGCGATCACGGCTCGTGACTCGTCCGTGGAGCCGTCATCCACGACGATCACACGGGTGCCCGGATGGGTCTGTGCCAGCGCGCTCTCGATCGCGTCGGGCAAGAACCGCGCGTAGTTGTAGTTGTCGATGATGACGTCGACCGTCGGCAGCGCGGGGTCCGTCACGAGCCGATGTTACGGGCGCCGCGCGTCGCGGCCGACGACCCTCTCAGGTGGGCGGTCGAAGCGGCGCGGCGGCTGACGCGAACCGGTTGGCTGCGTACGTGCTCTGTCGCACGGCGGCGCCAAAAGCGGCCTTCGACGACGCGGACGAGTTGATCGGCCAATCCATGTTGTCGACGAAGACGTCCATCCACACGACGCCGCGGATCTTCGTGTAGCGCTGCGGGATCTGAACCGTGAGCGCATCGGTGATCCAGTCGGCCTTCGATCCGCCGGTCTCGCTCGAGGAGATCTCGCCGATGATCATCGGCTTGGACGGAGCGATGGTGTCGACGATCTCGTGATACGTCGAGTGGTACAGCGAGTCGAAGCTGTCCCAGGACCCGTTCTGCGCGCCCCAGTTGTAGCCGTCGAGGCACGTCCAGTCGACGTACGAGTCGCCGGGGTACAGACCGGCGAGCGACGTGAACTGGTTCCGCGAGTCGACGTTCGGGCACCACACCCACGCCGCATTGCTCGCGCCGACCGACGTGAAGATGTCGTGCACATGGCGCCACGCCGCGACGTAGTCACCCGCCTTGTTGCCGTTCACGCCCTCGGCCCACGGGAACCAGTTGCCGTTCATCTCCCAGTTGAAGCGCAGGAAGAACGGGTGACCCCAGTTCCTGGCCGCCGTCGCCCAGTCGCGGATGAACGCGTCGTAGGTTCCGGCGGTGACGTCGCGCAACTGGTAGTTGGGCTCGTTCAGGGACGAAGGGAGCGACTGCGAAGCCCAGCTGAAGAACGGGATCGACCCGTGCTGGTGGATGTTCTCGAACGCGTTCGTGTCGAACGTGTAGTTCGTGCACCCGGAGTAGCAGTTGGCGAACGGCGCCGCGAAGGCGACGATCGAGGCCGACTTTCCCGTCATGGCCTCGAACTGCGTCACCGCGTTCATGTCCCACGGCGGATGGCCGCCGGTGTACTGGTCGCCGATCTGGGCGCCCCAGTAGATGCCCGGCACGTTCGGGCCGAGCGGGCCCGTGGATGGGGAGGACGGGTTCGTCGTCGTGCCCGAGGGCGGCGCAACGGGGGCTAGCACGGGGACGCTGGTGGGGCCGACCTCCGGGTAGCAGCCGGCCACCAGCATCGTGACGAGCGCGATGGCCAGCACTCGACCAATTAAGCGCGCAGCCCGGCGAGCGAGCTTTCGCGGGGTCCGGCGTGGGATCGAGGGAACATCGGAGGGGTGTGGCTCGAAGGCGGGCATCGTCGTTTCCAGGTCGCCGGTCCTGAGAGATGTCGACGTTGCACGCGAGAACCTTGAACGAAAAACGCGCGGAAC
>DASZHU010000311.1:0-3858 GCA_035937605.1 Acidimicrobiales bacterium
CTCGAAGAGATCCGATCGCTCGATGCCGTTACAGAAGTTTTGCCAGAACTCACGCTCGGATGCCTGGAACAGGATGTGCCCGTCCTTCGTCGCGTAGAACTGGTAGCGCACGCCGTCGCGCATGCCGGCCGTGCCCGGTGCGCGGCGCTTGTAGTCGTCAGACGCATTGCCGGTGACCTCGGACTCGGGCCGCTCGTACGCCTTGTAGGTCTCCGAGCGCAGCCAGTCCATCGCCGCGGCGGCGTCGGACTGCGCGATGTCGAGGCGCGCCGGCTCGCCGGTGGCGCGCGCTCGAACGACTGACGCGAGCACGCCCAGCGCACCGAACAGCGGACCGGCGTGGATGCCCGTCGATGGATGCTCGGGAAGGTACGTGAACCCGTCGTCGTCGATCTCGGGCTTCACGAGGCCGGCCCACACGTCGTACGCGACCCCGTGGCTGGGCATGTCCTTGTAGGGGCCGGTCATCCCGTAACCCGAGATCGTGCAGAAGACGATGCGCGGATTGACCTCGCAGAGCTTGTCGAACCCCAGACCCCGTTTGGCGAGGCCACCGGGGCGCATCGCCTCGATAACGACGTCGGCCCCGCGCACGAGATCGAGGTAGATGTCGACGCCTTCCTGCGTGCGCAGGTCGAGCACGATCGAGCGCTTGCCCCGGTTCACGTGCAGGTGCATGAGCGACACGCCTTCGACGATGGGCCATGTCATCTGGCGGATGTAGTCACCCGCGGGCGACTCGACCTTGATCACGTCGGCGCCGAGGTCGGCGAGGTGGGTGGTGATGGCCGCCGGACCGAGCATCGAGCTCTCGATCACGCGCAGGCTGGCCAGGGGCGGCGGGGTCATGCGAGGGAACGCTCCAGAGAGTTTCTGACGGACCGTCAGATTCTAGGCGGCCGTAGATTGACGCCCCATGTCCGAGCCGACCGCGTCACGCGAGCCCACGGCGTTCCGCCAGATCCAATTCCAACGCCCACCGGGCGCGTCCGAGCTGCTGCTCGTGCGTCACGGCGAGTCCGCCGCGGCGGTCGAAGGCGTGCCGTTCGAGCTCGTCGAGGGCCACGGGAACCCGCCGCTGTCGAACGAGGGTCACGCGCAAGCCGACCTGGTGGGCGCGCGGCTGGCCACCGAACCGATCGCGGCTGCGTACGTGAGCAACCTCCAACGCACCGCGCAGACCGCAGCACCCTTCGTCGCACGCTCGGGCCTCACGCCTATCGTCGAGCGCGACCTGCGCGAGGTGTACCTCGGCGAATGGGAGAGCGGGCTGTTCCGTCAGAAGGTCGCGGAGCGCGACCCGATCGCGGTGCGCATGTCGCTCGAGCAGCGGTGGGACGTCATCCCCGGAGCCGAGCCGGCCATCGATTTCGCGAACCGCGCACGCGCGGTCGTCGAGCGCATCGCGTCGTCGCATCCGGACGAGTGCGTCGCCGTGTTCGCGCACGGCGCGATCATTGGCGAGATGCTAAGCCTCGCCACCGGCGGCCGTGGGTTCGCGTTCATGCCCGACAACGCGTCGATCTCACAGATCGTCGTCACATCGGAGCGATGGATCGTGCGCCGGTTCAACGACACGGCGCATCTCGGTGTGGGTCTCGCTACTTCAGGTTGACGAGGTCGATCACGAACCACAACGTCTCGTCCGGGGCGATCTGCGGCGGCGGGTTCGCTCCATAGGCCAACGACGGCGGGATGCCGAGCAGGCGCTCGCCGCCGACCTTCATCCCCGGCATGCCCTGCTGCCAACCCTGGATCACGTTGGCGAGTTGGAAGTCCGCCGTCTGGCCCCGGCCGTACGACGAATCGAAGACCTTGCCCGTCGAGCACGAGGCACCGACGTAGTTGACGGTGAGTGTCTGGCCGGCGCCGACCGCCGCGCCGGTGCCGGGCTTGAGGTCTTGGATGACGAGGTGGTCCGGCGGCGGTCCGACGGGAATTGGGATAGCGGGTGCGCCGGCAGGCACGGGACCGTTCACCGCGACACACGGCTTGCCTGCCGCGGACGGTAGGGGTGCGGTGCTGGTTGTCGACGACACCGGCGATGCGCTGCCCGACGCGGGCGTGGACACCGCGCTCGGCTTGGTCGAGCTGCCGCCGGACACGAACACCGCGCCCCCGATGATCGCCAGCACCAGGACGCCCGCGGCGAGCGCGGCACCGAGCCGACGTCGGGCGCGGCGGCGTTGTGCGGCCTGTGCGGCCGCGGCTTTGGCACGGCTGCTGACCCACTGGCGGTCTCGCTTCTGGTTAGGCACGGTCTGGCAACGTAGCAACCGTGCCGAGGGTGCAGGCTTCAGCGACCAGCTCGTAGGAACGAAGCCGGTCGGCCGGATCGTGGACCATCGTGGTCACCATCAGCTCGTTCACCTCCGTGCGGGCCGCGAGCGCCTCGAGCCCGGCACGAACCTCGGTGCGGTCGCCGACGATGAGCGGTGCGGTCCAGGTCTTCAGCAGCTCGCGCTCGAACGGGGTGAACACGTACTCGGCGGCCTCCTCCGGGGAGGGCAGCGGCGTGGGACGGCCTTGCCGGAGTCGCACGAACGACAGCGCGCTCGACCCGGCGAGCCAACGCGCCCGCTCGGTCGTCTCGGCGCAGATCACCGGCACGCCGATCATCGTGTACGGCTCCGGTTGCTGCTCGGACGGCTGGAACGACTCGCGATAGGTCGAGAGCGCGGCGATCGTGTTCGCCGAGGCGAAGTGATGCGCGAACGAGAAGGGCAACCCGAGAGCACCGGCGCCGTGGGCGCTGAAGTCGCTCGACCCCAGCATCCACAACGCGGGCCGGTAGCCGCGACCGGGAACGGCCGTGATCTGCGGATGGGTGCCGTCGAAGAACGCGAGAAGGTCGCGCAGTTGCTCCGGGAACTCGTCGGCCGTCGGAGGTCCGGGCCGCCGGCGCAGCGCCGCGGCGGTGATCGGATCGGTGCCGGGCGCGCGGCCGAGACCGAGATCGATGCGACCGGGATGCAGCGCCTCGAGCATCCCGAACTGCTCCGCGACCACGAGCGGCGCATGATTCGGCAACATGACGCCGCCGGCGCCGACCCGCAGCGTCGAGGTGCACGCCGCGAGGTGGGCGATGAGCACGGGCGGCGACGAGCTCGCGATGCCCGGCATGTTGTGGTGCTCGGCGACCCAGAGGCGCGTATAGCCGGCCCGCTCCGCCAGCCGGGCGAGTGCGGTCGACGCCTCGAGCGCGACAGCGGCGTTCGACCCCTGCGCCACGGGCGCGAGGTCGAGCACCGAGATAGGGGGGAGGTCCATCTGCCCGTGCAACACGGTGATCGGGTGTCCTCTTCCTCGGGCCCTACGTTCTTGGCCGATGGCCGCCGACCCGATGCCGATCCATCCGCACGCACCCGAGTGGTTCCGCAACGCGCTGGCGGTGCCGTTCACGGACGGCGAGGTGACGCTCGGCGGCGCCCGCGTCCACTATGTCGGGTGGGGCCGGCCCGGGCGCCGGGGTCTCGTGTTCGTGCATGGTGGGGGCGCGCATGCGCACTGGTGGACGCACGTCGCCGCACGGTTCGCGGACGAGTTCCGCGTGGTCGCGATCGATCTCACGGGCCACGGCGACAGCGATCATCGTGATGTGTACGCGTTCGAGCAATGGACCGACGAGGTGGTGACGGTCGCCGACGCGGCCGAGATCGACGGCGCACCCGTTGTGATCGGGCACAGCATGGGCGGCTTCGTGACGATCGCCACCGCCGGGCGCCACGGCGATCGGCTCTCCGGCGTGATCGTGTGCGACTCGCCCGTGACCGAACCCGATCCCGAGGTCGAGTCGTACCGCCTCCGTGAGGCGTTCGGGCGGCCGCGCACGTACACGTCCGTGGACGAGGCGCTGGC
>DASZHU010000312.1:0-3577 GCA_035937605.1 Acidimicrobiales bacterium
ACCCAGATCGGGTTGATCTGTGCGATGCCGCCGAGCAGGCAGAGCATCGACGCGGTGAGGAAGAAGAGGCCCAAGGCCTTGGCCGCGTACGTCGGCCACAGCCGCTCGCCGACGACGTTGTCCTCCTCTCGGCCCGGGCCCGCGAACTGCGTGTGCTTGTGGCGCACGACGATGAAGAGATGCAGCGACAGCAGCACCGTGATGAGCGCGGGAAGCAACAGCACGTGGATGATGTAGAGCCGGGAGAGGATGTCCGGGCCCGGGAACTCGCCACCGAAGAGGAGCGAGGCGATCCACGTACCCGCGATCGGTATGGACAGCGCGATCGAGTAGGCAATGTGCAGCCCGGTTCCCGACAGCTGGTCGTCGAGCAGCGAGTAGCCGGCGAACCCGTTGAAGATCGCGAGGATCAGCAGCGTGATGCCGATCATCCAGTTGATCTCGCGCGGTCGACGAAACGCTCCCGTGAAGAAGATGCGACACAGGTGCAGCACGATCGTGACCAGGAAGAGCAACGCGGCCCAGTGGTGGATCTGGCGCATCACGAGACCGGCGCGGGTGTCGAAGGTGAGATCGATGGCCGACTGGTACGCCTCCGACATGCGCACGCCCCGCAGCGGTGCGTAGCTCCCTTGGTACACGACCTGGTTCAAGCTCGGATGGAAGAAGAACGTGAGGTACACGCCCGTCATCACCAGGACGACGAACGAGTACAACGCGAGCTCGCCGATCATGAACGACCAGTGGTCCGGGAACACCTTGTTGAGGGCGCTGCGCACGAAGTCGGCCGCTCCGAGCCTCCGGTCGAGCCATCGCGCCACCCGCTTGGTGACCGGCGCCGGCGGACGTCGCTTCGCCGCGGTCATCGGTCTCGATCCCAGAAGCCGGGTCCGACGGGGCTCGAGAAGTCGCCGCGCGCGATGAGGTCGCCGCTGCTGTCGAGAGCGAGGGGCAGCTGCGGGAGCGACCGCGCCGCGGGGCCGAACACCGGACGGGCACCGTCGAGCACGTCGAACGTCGACTGGTGGCACGGACACAGCAGCAGCCCGGAAGCGGCCTGGTAGAGCCCGACGGGGCACCCGACGTGCGTGCACAGCTTCGAGTACGCGACCACGCCGTCGACCGTCCAGTCCTCACGCCCGGCGCGTGGCTTGAAGTTCTGATCGCGACGCGTGCGGATGAGCAGCGTCGGCGAGTCGGCCGCGTCGGTGTGGCCCTCGGGCCAGACCGTGAGCACGCCATCATCCGCGAGATCGCTCGGTCGCACGGGCGTGCCGTCCTCGCGCACCACTCGCAACCCGCGTTGCGCGTACGGCGTGCTCTTCAGGTTCCGACCCGGCCGGGGACCGAGCGAGCGAATCGGGAAGAGCAACGCCGCGCCCATCGCACCCAACGCGGCCCCGGCGAGACCGACCATCAGCCGGCGGCGACCGACGCGCTGCGTCGTGTCTTCGATCTCGGCGGCCGTCGCTTCGAAGTCCTCGGCACTCGACGCCACCGAGTGGCGCTCCTCGGTGACCTCCTCCTGTGGCGTCGCATCCTTGGCCCAGCTCACGATGCCGAAACCGATGCCACCGGTGACGACGAACAGACAGATGCCTTCGAGCTGTGTCTGGCCACCGCGCCAGTACACGACGGCGAGCACGATCGACCCAATCGTGCTGGCGGCGAACGCGGCCGCCGCGACGCGCTCACGCGCGGTCATCGGCGGCCTCCTTGGCCGGCGCGCGCGTTCCGATCCAGAACACCAGCGCGAGCAGCGCGCCGGCACCGAAGAACCAGGCGACGAACCCCTCGGGCACCGGTCCGATCCGGCCGATGGGAAGGCCGCCGGGGTCCTGCGGATTGCGCAGGTACTGGACGTACGCGGCGATGTCGTCGAGCTCCCGTTGTGAGATCTGGTCCTGACCGAACACCGGCATCTGACCCGGCCCCGAACGCACGGCGGACGCAACCTCGAGCGGGTTGGCCTGGGTCAGGGGCGGCGCGGCGCGTCCGTAGCTGAGCGCACCGCCCGCACCCGATGCGCTGTGGCACGGCGCGCAGTTGGCCCGGAAGAGCTCGCCGCCCTTGGCGAGATCGGCGGACACGACGTCGACCGTCGGCAGCTTCGGGCCGTCGCCGAGCGACCCCACGTACGCAACGAGCGCGGCGATGTCGTCGGCGTTGTACACCGCCCGCTTGCGCTCCGGCTGCTTGCCGCTGTCGGCCAGCGGCATCCGACCCGTCGAGAGCTCGTAGAACGCCGCGGCCTCACCGGATTGCACGAGCGACGGACCGCGCCGGCGCCCGTCCGACGTCGTCACCCCCTCGCCGTTCGCGCCATGACAGCTCGAGCAGCCGGTGGCAAACAGCTCCTTGCCGCGGGCCGTCGCGTCACCTTGCCCGTGTGCAGGGCGCGCGAGGAAGAGCAGCAGCGCCGTGGTGCCGGCCAGCACGAATGCGATCACGAGCAGAACATCACGGCGGGTTGCGCGCGTCACGTCACTTCAACACGTAGATCGTCGTGAACATCGCGACCCACACGACGTCGACGAAGTGCCAGTAGTAGGCGCAGACCTCGACGGTCGAGGCGGCCGGCATCTTCGACGTGCGACCGCCGATCGCACCGGCCACCGCCCCCATGAACAGCAGACCGCCGATCACGTGCAGGCCGTGGAAGCCGGTCATGAGGTAGAAGATCGAGCCGTAGGCGTTCGTCGAGATGCGGAAGTTCGCACTGGCGTACTCGAGCGCCTGGTTCGAGAGGAACACCGACCCGAGTAGCGCCGTGATGGCGAGCCACCGGACCGCACCCCGGCGATCCTGCCGCTCCGCGGCCTTGGTGGCGCCGTGCATCGTGACGCTCGACGCGACGAGGACGGCAGTCGCGATCGCCGTTCGTCCCGTGGTGAGCTCGACCCCCGACGGCGGCCACCGATCCGCCGCAGCGCGCAAGGTGAAGTAGGCCGCGAACAGGCCGGCGAAGAACATCAGCTCTGACGCCAACCACACGACCACGCCGACCCCGAGCGGCGTCGCGCGACGGTCGTCGCGACTACCGGTGACCGCGGCCATGTCCGGGGTCTAGCACGGGTAGGTTGCCGGGGTGCTCCTCGTGGGCGTCGCCCTCGGTGTCGCGTACGTCGTGAGCCTCCATCGGTTCTCGCGTGCCTGGAGCTCGTCGCGAACCGTGTCGTTCCTGTCCGGATGCGTGGTGATCACCGCCACGGGTGTGGTCGGCGGCTCGAGCTTCACTGCGCACATGATCGAGCACGTCGCGCTGGGCATGGTGGCCCCCGTGCTGTTGACGCTGGGCGCGCCGGTGACGCTCGCGTTGCAGGCGGCGCCCCGTCGGGCGGCCAGCGTGCTACGGCGCGCGTTGCACAGCCGGGTCGCGTCCATCCTCACGCATCCGGTGCTGGTGTGGACGCTGTTCGGTACCACGCTCGTGGCGCTGGTGTTCTCTCCGTTGCTCGAGTGGTCGGTGCGCCACGACGCCATTCACGCGATCGTCCACGTTCACTTCCTCACGGTGGGGCTCCTGTTCGCGGCGACGATGCTCGCCGTCGACCCGATACCCCGGCCGTTGCCTTAT
>DASZHU010000313.1:0-4938 GCA_035937605.1 Acidimicrobiales bacterium
TCGTTCATTTGGGCTTCACTCCCGGGAAGGCCAGCGACGCGCCCACGTACTTCATCTCCCAGAACAGGAGACCGAGGTGCGTCGCGAGGATCGTGATGGCGAACGCCGTGAGGTCGATCCACGACGTGTGGCGCACCGCGAGGATCACCGCGGTGACGAGTCCCATCCGCACGAGGAAACCGCCCATGGCAGTCGCCATCAGCGCGACGGGTGAGGTGCGCGCGGCCCAGGACAGCGACACGGCCGCGAGCAGAAAGTTGACGGTGACGACCGCGACCGCCAGCAGTGCCGACCAGGCGCCGTGCGAACCACCGAGGACGAGCGCGACGAGCACGATCAGCGGCGCGACGGGGATCGCCCGTTTCACCATGTCGGTCGCGATCTGCGTCTCGACGTCGACGGCGGTCATCCCGCCGCGTCCCTTCGATCGCCGGTGAGCTTGCGTTGCTCGCGGTCCATTGCGGTGCTGTACAGGGCGTACTGCTTCCAGATCGAGTAGCCGAGGACGAAGGCGAAGAAGAGGAGCATGAAGCACGGCCGCGTTCCGAGCCGGCCGTCGAGCAGGTAGCCGAAGAACCCGAAGATCATCGGGGTCACCACCAGCTCCACGGCGCGGGCCAGCGCGTTGCCGAACCCGTTGTTCAGTTCACGGCGGTCACGAAGGTCCACGGGTCGCCCCTCACGCTCACAGGCGCTTGTGAATATTTTCGCAATCTAGAACGCGAGGTTTCGTGGACGCAAATCCCATCTACAGCGCGCTCGAAAAGCGCGCCGGCAGGTGGAAGGCCCCCTGATCACCCCGCAGGCCGGGCGGACCTTACTGGTCGGCCCCCACCCCCGCCAGAGGAGCGTCGTCGTGCTTGTCGTCGCCGTTGCGGGCCTGTCGCGCCCCCGGGTGAAAGATCGTGAAGAGCAGCAGCGCCAGGCCGAGGATCCCCACCGGGACCACGGCGTCGCCCCGGCCCGTGTAGGTCGGGTAGAGCACGAGCCCGGACAGCAGCGCCGTCCATGCCCACAGGATCAGCACGCTGCGGCGCGGGCCGTGACCGAGGCGCATGAGCCGGTGGTGGAGGTGCTCCTTGTCCGCCGTCGCGACGCCGGCGCGCTTCGTGGCGCGCCGCACGATCGCGAACGCGGTGTCGACCATCGGCACACCGAGGATCACGAGTGGGATGAACAGCGGGGCGAAGAAGAAGAACGACGAGCCGCTGTAGGACGCATCGGTCGAGCCGCCGACCGCGATGGTGGACGACGCCATCAGCAGTCCGAGCAGCAGCGCGCCGCTGTCGCCCATGATGATGTGTGAGCGACCGGGCCGGAAGTTGTACGGCAGGAAGCCGAGGCACACCGCGAGCGTGATCACCGCGATCAGCGGACCGATGTTGCCCGATGCCAGCACGCCGACGTCGTCGAGTCGCAACCCGTACACGAAGAACGAACCTGCCGCGATCGCGGTGATGCCGGCGGCGAGCCCGTCGAGGCCGTCGATGAGGTTGATCGCGTTGGCCATGCCGACGACCCACACGACGGTCAGGAACGACGACAGATCGGGCGTCAGCGAGAACACACCCAGGAACGGAACGCGAAAGAAGATCGTGCTGACTCCGGCGAGCGACAGGATGCCGCCCGCCAAGACCATGCCGGCGAGCTTCGCGGGCGCCGACACGCCTTCGCCGTGCACCTTGCGGACGTCGTCGAGGAATCCGACGAGGAAGATCACCACGGCGGCGACCGCGATGCCGAGCGGTGCGGTACTCGATTCGAACACCTGCTTGAAGTCGCCCAGCAGCGCGGCAACGAGCAGACCGACCATCACCCCGCCGACCATCGCCACACCACCGATGTTGGGCATTGGTGTCTCGTGCACGCTGCGCTCGCTCGGCGCGACGAGCAACTGGCGCCGCGCCGCGAGCACGCGCACCACCGGTGTCAGCACGAGCGTCGTCGCCAACGCTGCACCGAACACCGCGAAGTAGCCGAAGGTCATGCGTACGGCTTGTGCTGAGCGCAGAGCTCGAGGATCTCGGCTCGCACCGCGGCCAGCTCGGCTGCTTCGTCGCGACCGACGAGCACGCGGTGGATGAGGCCGCCGAGGACCGCCATGTGCTGATCGCGCATGCCCTGCGTCGTGGTGGCTGGGGTGCCGATGCGGAGGCCGCTCGTGATGTACGGCGGACGGGGATCGTTCGGAACCGTGTTCTCGTTGAGGCTGATCCCGGCCCGATCGAGCGCGAGGCGCGCCTTCTTCCCCGACAGGTCGGCGTCGAACGAGCGGAGGTCGACCAGCATGAGGTGGTTGTCCGTACCACCCGACACGAGCCGCAACCCGTGGCTGGCGAGCGAGCGCGCGAGCGCGTCTGCGTTGCGGACGATCTGTGCCGCGTACTCCTTGAACTCGGGCTGCGCCGCCTCGAAGAACGCCACGGCCTTGGCGGCGATGACATGGTCGAGGGGACCGCCCTGCAAGCCCGGGAAGACCGACTTGTCGATCGTGTCGGCCAGCGCGGCCGTTGACAGGATGCAGCCACCGCGCGGCCCGCGCAGCGTCTTGTGCGTGGTGAGGGTCATGATGTCCGCGCCGTGCTCGATCGGGTTCGGATGCTGCCCACCCGCGATGAGCCCGGCGATGTGCGCGGCATCGAACAGGAACAGCGCCCCGACCTCGTCGGCGATCTCGCGGAATGGACGCGGATCGATGATGCGCGGATACGCAGTAGCGCCGGCGACGATCATCTTCGGTCGCTCGCGCAAGGCGACGTCGCGCACTTCGTCGAAATCGATGCGCTCGTCGGACTCCGTCACGCCGTACGCGACGAAGCGGTAGAGCTTGCCGCTCGCGTTCACCGGTGAACCGTGCGTGAGGTGACCGCCTTGGTCGAGCTTCATCCCGAGCACGGTGTCGCCGGGGTCGAGCAGCGCAAGGTACACCGCCATGTTGGCGTTGGCCCCCGCGTGTGGTTGCACGTTCGCGTGAGCCGCGTTGAACAACGCCTTCGCCCGCTCGCGAGCGAGTTCTTCCACCTCGTCGATGACCTCGTTGCCGCCGTAGTACCGCTTGCCGGGATAGCCCTCGGAGTACTTGTTCGTGAGCACCGAGCCCGTCGCATCGAGGACGGCGGGCGACGTGAAGTTCTCGGACGCGATCAGTTGGATCGTGGTGTTCTGGCGGTCGAGCTCACGACCCAGGATCGAGAAGAGCTCACGGTCGCGTTCGACGGGCCAGTGGTGGTCGCCAGTCGGAATCGTCATGTGGTGCGCTCCTCTTCTTCGATCTGCGCCAGCTGCTCGAGGCGCTTCTCGTGGCGTCCGCCCTCGAACTCGGTCTCGAGCCACAGTTTCAGGATCTCGTCGGCGAGCCCGGGCGCGACGATGCGTCCACCCATCGACAGCACGTTGGCGTTGTTGTGCTGCCGCGACAGCCTCGCCGTGAACAGGTCGTTGCACAACGCGGCGCGGGCACCTCGCACCTTGTTGGCCGCCAGTTGCTCGCCCTGGCCGCTCCCGCCGAGCACGATCCCGCGGTCCGCTTCACCCCGCACCACCGCGCGCGCCACCGCGGCGCAGTAATACGGGTAGTCGACCGGCTCCTCGCTGTCGGTGCCGAGGTCGATCGAGTCGTGACCGAGGTCGGACAGCACCTTCAACAGGTGCTGCTTGAGCAGGAAGCCCGCGTGGTCGGAACCGATCGCGATCCTCATCAGGCTGCCCCTTCATTGGCTCTCGGCCAGATCAGGTCCACTGCCCGTCGCACGAGGTCGTCGATCTCGCCGATGCACGCGTCGTACACCGGCCGCCCACGACCGTACGGGTCGGCGACGTCGTCGTCGTCCGACCGTCCCATGAGCTCCATCGGGCGCCGGCCGGCCCCGAGCCGCTCGAGCCACTCCGCGACGCGTTCGTCGCCTCCGCGCGGGCCTTTTGCCTCGCCTCGGCGCACGAGCTCCTTCAGGGTGTACGTGCGCGAGAAGAGCCCCTCGCCGAGCACGACCGCCTCGCGCGCGTGCAGCCGCTCCATTGCGATGATGAGATCGGCCCGCTCGAGCATCTCGATCGCCATGATCCGGCTGCGGTGCTGCCGGATGTCGACCCGCAGGGCCGCGGCGGCCTCGACCGCTTCGGGTGTGGCGGGGCGATCGTCGAACGACAAGCCGGCCGACGAAACACGAGCGTCGATTCCTCGCTCCCGCAGGCGCTCACGCAGCACGGCTTCTGCCATCGGCGAGCGACAGATGTTGCCCGTGCACAGGATCAGTACGTCGAAGGGAGCCTCGATGCGCCGATTGTAGGCAGCCGTTCCGGGTTGCTTACCGTAACGAAATGGCTCTCGATCCTCGAACGCCGGTGATCGTCGGCGGTGGCCAGGTCAACCAGCGCACGGCTCAAGGTGATCCGGCCCGCGAACCCGTCGACCTGATCGTGGACGCCGCGCGGCTGGCGGCGGACGACGCCGGGACGAACGGACGGCTGCTCGAGGCGGTCGACGCCGTGCGCATCGTGTCGTTGCTGTCGTGGCGCTACCGCGATCCCGGCGCGCTCGTGGCCGAACGCGTCGGCGCGGCGCCGAAACAGACCGCGGTGACAACGCCCGGGGGCAACACGCCGCAGTCGTTGGTGAACCGTTCCGCGCTCGACATCCTCGCGGGCCGCAACGACGTGGTGATGATCGGTGGCGCCGAGGCGTGGCGCACGCGCATGTCGTTCCGCGCCACCGGCGACCGACCGGAGTGGACCACGCAGGACGAGTCGGTACCGGAAGCCCAGGTGATCGGCGACGAGTTCACGATGACGCATCCGGCGGAGATGAACCGCGGCATCATCATGCCGGTCCAGGTGTATCCGATGTTCGAGCAGGCGTTGCGCATCGCGGCTGGGCGCTCGATCGAGGATCACCTCGTGCGCATCTCGGAGCTGTGGGCGCGCTTCAGCGAGGTGGCCGCG
>DASZHU010000314.1:0-3396 GCA_035937605.1 Acidimicrobiales bacterium
CGCGGGCTGACCCCGCTGGCCGGGACGTTCGGTCCTGGTGGTAGCCTCGATCCGCTGTACGGACTGGTACCCCCCTCTAGGGCAGTAGCTCAATTGGTAGAGCACTGGTCTCCAAAACCAGCGGTTGGGGGTTCGAGTCCCTCCTGCCCTGCGTCACCGTCGCGCACAGAGGTCTCAAGCAATGGCGATGAACCGAGAAACCAAGCGGATGCTCCAACGTCAGGGGCAGCTCGGCGAAGACGGGGCTCCCGCGCGCCGTGAGCGCCGCGCTCCGACGCAGCCGACCCCGGCGGCCCGCGAACAGCGGACGAAGCCGGCTGAGTTCGTGAAGGAAGTGCGCAGCGAGCTGCGCAAGGTCGCGTGGCCGACCCGCGAGGAGACCATCAACTACTCGATCATCGTGTTCTTCGCAGTCGTCGTCCTGATGACCCTGATCGGTGGGTTGGACTACGCCTTCGGCGAATTCGTCCTGAAGCTGTTCAACCAGTGACATGAGCGACTACGAGCCCATCCCGACCGACGAACCGATCAGCGGCGACGACGGCACCGTGCTCACGGAGAGCGAGCTGCTCGACGACGAGGAGCTCGCGGCCGCTCCAGCGATCGAGAGCCCATACGACCGCGCCGGTCGGTGGTACGTCGTGCACACGCAGTCGGGCTACGAGAAGAAGGTCAAGCAGAACCTCGAGGCGCGCATCTCGTCGATGAACATGGAGGAGCGCATCCACGAGGTCGTCATCCCGATGGAAGACGTCATCGAGTTCAAGAACGGCAAGAAGGTCGTCGTCCAGAAGAAGGTCTTCCCCGGCTACCTGCTCGTGCGTTGCGACCTCGACGACGACTCGTGGTACGTCATCCGGAACACGCCGGGCGTCACCGGCTTCGTGGGGGCCGGCTCGAAGCCGTCACCGTTGTCGAGACGCGACGTCGAGAAGTTCCTCCTGGTGGTCACCGGCGACGAGGAGATCGCCGCCAAGCGCGGCAAGCCCCGCCTCGAGTACGACACCGGCGAGACCGTGCGCGTGCGCGAGGGGCCCTTCGCCGACTTCTCGGGCGAGATCATCGAGATCAACGAGGACCAGCTCAAGCTCAAGGTGCTCGTCAACATCTTCGGCCGGGAGACCCCGGTCGAGCTCGAGTTCAGCCAAGTCGCCAAGCTCTGACACAATCGTTCGTCCCCAGTACGTAGGTAGGTAGCGCCACATATGGCCAAGAAGAAGGTCGCGGCCGTCGTCAAGATCCAGATCCCCGCCGGCGCGGCAACGCCCGCGCCCCCGGTCGGCACCGCGCTCGGCCCCCACGGCGTCGCGATCATGGACTTCTGCAAGATGTACAATGCCCAGACCGAGAACCAGCGGGGCACGATCGTTCCCGTCGAGATCACGGTCTTCGAAGATCGCTCGTTCACGTTCATCCTGAAGACCCCGCCCACGCCGGTGCTGTTGCGCCAGGCCGCGGGCATCGACAAGGGCTCGGTCACCCCCGGCCGCGAGGGTGCCGGCACCGTGACGAACGCCCAGGTCGAGGAGATCGCGAAGACGAAGATGCCCGACCTCAACGCCAACGATCTCGACGCGGCGAAGAAGCAGGTCGCGGGCACCGCTCGCTCGATGGGTATCACCGTCGTCTAGTCGCAGCACCCCACCGCCGGAAGCACCTCGCCGGCGGATCCCGGGATCGAACGAGGGAGCCTGAGGAGGCGAAGCAATGGCCCAGCACGGCAAGAACTACACCGACGCCGCCAAGGCGTTCGATCGCGACCAGCTGCGTACGCCCGCAGAGGCGATCGACGTCGCCAAGGCGAGCGCGAAGGCGAAGTTCGACGAATCGATCGAAGTGGCCATCCGTCTCGGTGTCGACCCTCGCAAGGCGGATCAAATGGTGCGCGGCACCGTCGCCCTCCCGTCGGGTACGGGCAAGGACGTTCGCGTGGCGGTGTTCGCCGCCGGTGATGCCGCAGCCGAGGCTCGCGCCGCCGGTGCCGACATCGTGGGTGCCGATGACCTCGCTGCCCAGGTCGAGGGGGGCATGCTCGACTTCGACGTGGCCATCGCCACGCCCGACCTCATGCCCATGGTCGGTCGTCTCGGGCGCACGCTCGGCCCGCGCGGGCTGATGCCCAACCCGAAGACCGGCACGGTCACGACCGACGTCGGCAAGGCTGTCGGCGAGTTCAAGGGTGGCAAAGTCGAGTACCGCACCGATCGCTACGGCAACGTCCACGTCCCCATCGGGAAGGTGAGCTTCACGAAGGAAGCGCTCGAAACGAACTTGCGGGCGGTGCTCGACGAGTTGCAGCGAGCCAAGCCGGCGTCGTCCAAGGGTCGCTACCTGAAGCGGATCTCGCTGGCCAGCACGATGGGCCCGAGCGTCAAGGTCGACCCGAACCGTTTGAAGGACGACCTCGCCACGGCGTAGCGTTGTCCGTTCATCCGTAGACATCCGGTGCACTTGCGTGCGTAAAGGGCCTCGGCCCGCCTGACGAGGAGAGGAATCGATGGAGAATCCCCGCGCCGAGAAGGTCGCGGTCGTTGACGAGGTCCGAGAGAAGTTCTCCTCGTCGGGCGCCGCGGTGCTCACGGAGTACCGCGGCCTGAACGTCGCCGCGATCTCGCAGCTTCGTCGTCAGCTGCGCGAAGCCGGCGGCGAGTACAAGATCTACAAGAACACGCTCGTGCGCTTCGCGACGCGTGAGCTCGGCATCGACCTCGACGAACTCCTCACCGGGCCGACCGCGATCGCGTTCGTCGACGGTGACGCGGCTGCGGTCGCCAAGACGCTGCGCGACTACGGGCGAACCAACCCTGCCCTCGTCGTGAAGGGCGGTTGGCTCGGTCGCACCACATTGACCGCCGACGAGGTTCGTGCCTTGGCCGACCTGCCGTCACGCGAGGCACTGCTCTCGCAGCTCGCCGGAGCGATGGCGGCACCGATGCAGCAATTCGCCGGCCTGCTCCAGGCGCTGCCTCGCAACTTCGCCTACGGCCTCAAGGCGCTCATCGACGAGCGTGGCGGGCCCCCTGCGGCCGAGCCCGAGGTCGCCGCGGAGCCCGAGGTCGCCGCGGAGCCGGAGGCCGCGACGGCACCCGAAGCCGAATCCGAGACGTCACCGCCGACCGACACCGCACCGGAGCCCGAGGCGGACGCTGCGGAGCCCGAAACCGCTGAACCCGCTGCCCAACAAGCAGCTGCAGACACTCCAGAGGAGAACTGAGAGACATGCCCACCCTGACCAAGGACGACATCCTCGACGCCATCGCCAACATGACGGTGCTCGAGCTGAGCGAGCTGCTGACGGACTTCGAGGAGAAGTTCGGCGTCACCGCTGCGGCACCGGTGGCGGCGTTTGCCGGCCCGATGCCCGGAGCCGGCGGCGGCGACGGGGCCGCAGCCGAG
>DASZHU010000315.1:0-5643 GCA_035937605.1 Acidimicrobiales bacterium
ATCCGCATCACGCCGAGCACGTTCGACTCGTACATGGTGCGCCACTGGGCTTCGTCCGCATCGGCCACAGCGTCGCGGCCGAGCGCGCCGCCCGCGTTGTTCACGAGCAACCGGCATGCGTCGATCTGCTCGCAGAACGCGTGGACCGACGCGGGATCGGTCACATCGAGGGCGAGGGCGCGCGCGGTGGCTCCGATCGCTGCCGCGACCTCCCCGAGACGGTCGACGCGCCGTGCCCCGAGCACGACCTCGAAACCCTCGGACGCCAGGCGAACCGCCGCGGCTGCGCCGATTCCGCTCGACGCGCCTGTCACGACGGCAACGCCGCGCGCGCTCACTCCGCCTCCTCGCCGGCCTCGAGCTCCTCTTCGAGATGCGTGAGTGCATGGATACCGGACTCGCCCTGGCGGCGCTCGTTCCAGATCGTCAGCAGCACGATCAGCACGGACGCGATGATGATCGGGATCCGGTAGTCCTGGATGAACCGCAGCACCGCGTCGAGGGGCTTGTCGAAGATGTTGCCGACGATGATGATGAGCCAGAGCCGTGCGATCGTGCCGGTCACGTTCAGCAGGAAGAAGACGGGAATCGGCATACCCGCAGCACCGGCGAACAGGCAGATGTAGTTGTTCGGTGCGATGAACACGAGGGGATAGGCGGCGACGCCGAACCACTTCTCCGCGCTGCGCACGAGCTTCCCGTACGTCGGCGTCTGCCGCTCCATCCACTTGATGCCGGCGTCGCCGTAGTAATAGCCGAGCAGGTAGAACAACGGGTCGGAGAGCAGCAAGCGGAGCGTGCCGACGACGTAGTACGGCACCAACTCGACGTGGTTCACGACCAGCACCAGGTTGCGATTGCGGGCATTGAGCGCGATCAGCCACAGGGGATGGTGATCGACGAGGTAGCCCACCGACGCGTCGCCGATCCACCCGAGCACGACGAGCGCGACGATCACCGCGACGATGAGCGAGAGCATCGGCCTGCTCATCCGCCGCAGGGTCTTGCCGTCCGAAACGTCGTCGTCGTCACCTCCCTGGGGATCCAAGGTCGGCATTCTTCCACTACCGTCTCGATCCGCTACGCGCCGCCGAGCAAGGGGGATCTCGTGCAAGGTCTGATGCAGGACTTTCCGCTCACGCTGCCGCACTTCTTCGATCGGGCGAAGTACCTGTACCCCGAGAAGGAGATCGTCACGGCGACGTTCGCCGGCCCCGAGCGCACGAATTACGGCGAGTGGGCCGATCGCACACAACGCCTCGGCGGAGTGCTCGACGACCTCGGCATCTCCGACGACGGCCGCGTGGGCACGTTCGGGTGGAACACGGCCCGGCACCTCGAGCTGTACTTCGCGGCACCGTGCACGGGCCGCGTGCTGCACACGCTCAACATTCGGCTCTTCCCCGAGCAGCTGACGTACATCGTGAACCACGCGGAAGATGAGGTGATCTTCGTCGACCGCTCGTTGCTCGCACTGATGTGGCCGCTGGTGCACACGTTCGAGTCCGTGCGGCACTTCGTGGTGATGGACGACGGCAAGGGCGATGTCCCCTCTCCTGACGGCGGGCGACCGATCCACGATTACGAAGACCTGCTCGCCAACGCCGATCCCGTCGACTTCCAGGTCGACGACGAGAACCGGGCTGCGTCGATGTGTTACACGAGCGGCACCACCGGGAACCCGAAAGGCGTCGTGTACTCGCATCGCTCGATGTTCCTGCACACGATGGGCGCGCTCACGACCAACGGCATCGGCGTGCAGGAGGCCGACACGATCCTGCCCGTCGTCCCGATGTTCCATGCCAACGCGTGGGGCCTCGCCCACGCGGCTGTGGCGTGTGGCGCCAAGCTCGTGATGCCCGGGCCCGACCTGTCGGCGCCGGCGATCGCGAACCTCATCGAGAAGGAGCGCGTCACCGTCGCGGCCGGCGTGCCGACGATCTGGATGGGCGTGCTGCCCGAGCTCGAGGGCCGCGACACGTCGAGCCTGCGCGCCATCCCGTGCGGCGGCTCGGCGGTGCCGAAGTCGCTGTCGGAGGCGTACCACGAGCAGATCGGCCTTCCGATCATGCAGGCGTGGGGCATGACCGAGACGAGCCCGGTGGCGTCGGTCGGCAAGATCAAGTCGTCGCTCGAGTCCACGCTCACCGCCGACGAGAAGGCCGACCTGCGTACAACTGTCGGGCAGATCGCGTTGGGCGTCGAGTTCCGCGTCGTCGACCCGATCACGCTCGAACGTCAGCCGTGGGACGGCGAGACGTCCGGCGAGCTACAAGTGCGTGGACCGTGGATCGCCCGGACCTACTACAACGACGACCGCGCGTCCGAGTCGTTCACGGACGACGGCTGGCTCAAGACCGGCGACATGGCCGTGGTGACGAAGGACGCGTACATCCGGCTCGTCGATCGAACGAAGGACGTGATCAAGTCCGGCGGCGAGTGGATCTCGTCGGTCGACCTCGAGAACGCCATCATGGGCCACCCGAAGGTCGCCGAAGCCGCGGTGATCGGTGTCGCGCATCCCAAGTGGGCCGAGCGCCCGCTCGCGTGTGTCGTGATCAAGCCTGGCGAGGAGCTCACGAAGGAAGAGCTGCTCGAGTGGTTGAGCGACAAGGTGGCGAAGTGGTGGCTGCCGGACGATGTCGCGTTCATCGACGAGGTGCCGAAGACGAGCGTCGGCAAGTTCTCCAAGAAGGACCTTCGCGGGAAGTTCGAGGGCTACACACTGCCCACGGCATGACCGTCGTCGTCACCGGGTCGGCATCGGGGATCGGCGCCGCCACTGCGGCCAGGCTCGCGGCGCAGGGCCGGCGCGTCATCGGAGTCGACGTGCACGACGCGGACGTGGTTGCGGACCTCTCCACCGCCGGTGGCCGCGCGGGCGCGGTCGACGGCGTCGCCGCGCTGGCCGGCGATGCGATCGACGCGGTGGTGACGTGTGCGGGGCTCGGTCCGGTGCCGTCGCGCGCGGGCTCCGCGATCGTGGCGGTCAACTACGTCGGCACCGTCGAGCTGCTCGCCGGACTTCGCCCGCTCCTAGCTGCGGGTGAGCATCCTGGGGCGGTCGCGATCAGCTCGAACTCGACCACCTGCTCGCCGGGTGTTCCCGACGACGTGATCGCGCTGTGTCAATCGCATGACGAGAGCGCCGCGTGTGCACGCGCCGACGAGCTCGGCGCGATGGGCGGCGTGTACCCGGCTTCGAAGGTCGCGGTCGCGCGTTGGGTGCGGCGCCACGCGGTGACGCCCGAGTGGATCGGCGCGGGCATCCGTCTGAACGCGATCGCGCCGGGGATGATCGAGACGGCCATGATCGCCGAGGGACGGGCCGACGCTCGCGTGGCGCCGATGCTCGACCTCTTCCCGATCCCGGCGGGCGGCGCGGGGAGGCCGGAGGAGGTCGCCGCGGTGATCGCCTTCCTGTTGAGCCCTGAGGCGAGCCTGCTGTGCGGGTCGGTCGTGTTCGCCGACGGCGGGACCGACGCGCTGCTGCGGCCGGACGATTGGCCGGCGCCATGGGATCTGGATCTCGGTTCCGTGGCGAGGCTGTTCGACTCGCAGCACTGAGCCCGACTGCCGTTGGCAGTACCCGGGCCGCCAGAATGGGCGGAGATGGGCCGCTACCGATTCACGCTGCGACCGAAGTGGATCCTGTCGCACGTGTTGATCCTCGTGTTGATCATCGTGATGATCAACCTCGGCTTCTGGCAGTTGCGCAGATTGCACGAGAAGAAGACGTACAACGCGTCGGTCCGGGCCAACGAGGCGCAGGCGATCGAGCCGGTCGACGCCGTGTTGCAGCCGACCGATCCGACCAGTCGCGGGAGCGCGCTCGCGTTCCGGCGAGTCACGATCACCGGGACCTACGACCGCAGCAACGAGATCATCATCCGGGCGCGCTCGCTCGACCAGCGCCCTGGCGTCTGGGTGGCATCGCCACTTCGCGACGCGAATGGTGACGCGGTCATCGTGGTGCGAGGTTTCCTGCCGTCACAAGGCACGCTCGACAGCGTGCCGGCGGACGCCGAACCGCCGACCGGAACCGTCACGGTGCAGGGGCTGCTGCAGGAGACGCAGACGAAGGGACTGTTCGAGGCGAGCGATCCCTCGGCCGGTCACCTCACCGACATGGCCCGCGTCGACGTCGAGCGCATGCAGAAGCAGATCGACTACCGGTTGTATCCAGCGTGGGTGCAACTACAGACGTCCGATCCGCCGCAGCCCGGGCGCGAGCCCGAGGTGCTCGGCGCGCCGGTGCTCGACGAAGGCCCGCACTTCAGCTACGCGATCCAGTGGTTCATCTTCTCGACGATCGCGATGGTCGGCTACCCGCTGATCCTGCGGCGCTCGGCCCGCAACCGCGAGCTGAAGTTGGACGAGGACGACCTCGAAATTGCGTCGCCTGACCACCAGATGAGGGGTCAACCGACGCCCGAACGAGAGGAGAGCGTCGCCGGCCCTCCTTGACGCTGAGAGAAGCGCCTCACGGCCAGCGCCTCGAACGTGTCGGCTCAGGGCCGGCGAATTGCCTGATGTGAGCCGACACGTCGTCGCCGGAATCGTCGGCACGCGTCACGTCCCCGTCCGGCGATGATGGGTCGATGATGATCGACCTCGTGGCGTTCGACGGCGACGACACACTCTGGCACAACGAGTCGATCTTCTCGATGACGCAGCAGCGCTTCGCGGAGCTGATGGAGCCTTACCTCGAGGACGCGGACCTGAACGATCGTCTGTTCGCGACCGAGATGCGCAACCTCCGTCTCTTCGGGTACGGCGTCAAGTCGTTCACGCTCTCCATGATCGAGACCGCCGTCGAACTGTCGCAGGGCCGCGTGACGGCGTACGAGATCCAATCGATCATCGATGCCGGGCGAGCGATGCTCGAGCATCCGGTCGATCTCCTCGAGGGCGCTGCCGATGCAATCGACCGAGTCAGCGAGCACTATCCGGTGATGCTGATCACGAAGGGTGACCTCTTCGACCAGGAGTCGAAGCTCGCCCGGTCGGGCCTCGGCGAGCGCTTCGAGGCGGTCGAGATCGTCGCCGAGAAAGACGAGAGCGCCTACTGGCGCATCCTGAACCAACGTGGCGTCGCCGCGTCCGGCTTCGTGATGGTCGGCAACTCGGGCCGCTCCGACATCCTCCCGACGCTCGCGCTCGGCGCGTGGGCCGTCCACGTGCCCTATCCACTCACGTGGACGCACGAGCGCATCGACGACGACGTGCTCCGCGCTCATGCGCGCTATCGCCGCATCGAATCGCTCGGAAGTCTGCCCGCCGTTGTCGAGGCGCTCTGAGTGCTCGACGTCGCGCTCGTCACGTCGACCCGGCTGCCGAATGGGTGGACCGACGATCACTTGCTCGCCGGCGCCCTTCACGAGCTCGGCCTGTCCGTCGCCTTCGTCTGCTGGGACGATCCCGACGCGCGGTGGGCTGCCGCGGGTGCCGTCGTGATCAGATCGACGTGGGACTACCACCGCCGGCTCCGCGCGTTCCTCGATTGGGCGGACTACGTCGGCACGGTGACCTCGCTGTTCAACTCGGCTGCGACGATCCGTTGGAACAGTCACAAGGGCTACCTCCTCGACCTCGACCGCCGCGGAGTACCGATCGTGCCGACGCGGGTCGTGCGCGCGGGAG
>DASZHU010000316.1:0-4489 GCA_035937605.1 Acidimicrobiales bacterium
TCGACCGGGATTCCGCCGAGTGAGGTCACGCAGTCGACCAGCAGCAGCGCGTCGCCCTTGGCGGCTCCGATCGGCTCGATCTCGTTGCGAACGCCGGTCGACGTCTCAGCATGCACGACCGCGATCACCTTCGGCGACGGGTGCGCAGCGGTGAGGCGCGCGGGATCGATCGGTCGCCCCCACTCCTCCTCGACGCGTACGACCTCCGCACCGCAGCGCGCCGCGACGTCGCACATGCGCTCGCCGAAGACACCGTTGACGCCGATCACCACGACATCACCGGCACCGACGACGTTGACGAAGGCCGCCTCCATGCCGGCAGAGCCCGTCCCGCTGATCGGCACGGTCAACTCGTTTTCGGTGCGGAACGCGGTGCGCAGCCGATCACAGGTCTCATCGAGCACCACGAGGAAGTCGGGATCGAGGTGGCCCAGCAACGGCCGTGTGAATGCCTCGATCACCTCCGGGTACGGATTGCTCGGGCCGGGACCCATGAGCACGCAGTCGCGATGAGGCACGGGCCGAGCCTAGGTTGAAGCGATGTCGCGCCGCGTCGCCGCCGTCGTCACCGTCTCGGTGCTGATCGCGTTCGCTGGTTGCAGCTCCGGCGAGGGTTCCGACACCGTCGGATCGGGCGCATCCACCCCGGCCCGGGCGAGCTCGGCGCCGACCACCGCGACGACGACTCCGGCGACGGTTCCGCTCTCGCCCGCGTCGTCACCGAGCGAGGCCGCGACTGCGTTCATCAACGCGTGGCGCGCCGGCAACCGATTGCTCGCGTCGACGGTTGCGGAGGCGGGTGCGGTCGACTCCGCGTTCGGCGCGGGCGACCCAGGCTCCGTGGAGAACCGGGGATGCAACCAGCCGCCGACGCCCGACTCGCCGGTGCTGTGCGTCTATCGCACCGACGTCGGCGAGGTGCAGGTCCGCGTGCAGCCCCAGTCCGGCGGGTGGATCGTCGACCAAGCCCGCGTCTCTCCCGCCTGACCACTCCCCGATTCAGAGGAGGCTGAGCACGAGGCCGTCGAGGATGTCGGCTTCGGACACGAGACACTCCTCGAAGCCCCAGTGTCGGAAGATCGACACGAGTATGCAGCAACCGGCCACGATCACGTCGGCACGCTCGCGCTCGAGGCCAGGGTTGGCCAGTCGAGCATCGTGACCTTCCGTGGCGAGTGTGCGGAACACGTCCTCCGCCGCCTTGTGCGTGAGATGAAAGTGGTGGATGCGCTCACGGTCGTACTCGGCCAAGCCGATCTCGACGGCGGCGACCGTCGTGATGGTGCCGGCGAGGCCGACGAACACTCGAGCGTCGGACACGCCGGGTACCTCACGGTCGACGTCGTCGAGGTACGCGTCGATGATCGACAGGGCGATGCTCAGCTCCTCGGCCTTCGGCGGATCGTGGTGCAGCTCCTGCTCGGTGATCCGCACACATCCGACGTCGACGGACAGCGCGCCCTGGGGCTCGGCCGTCCCGACCACGAACTCGGTCGAACCACCGCCGATGTCGACGATGAGGAACGGGCCGTCCGCGGGGTCGAGGTCCGCCGTTGCCCCCCGGAACGAGAGGCGTGCTTCCTCGTCGCCGGACAGCAGCTCGGGTTCGACTCCGACGATCTCCCTCGCGACCGAGAAGAAGTCCTCGCGATTGGCCGCGTCGCGCGCGGCCGACGTGGCGGTGATCCTGACGCGATCGACGCCGTGGTCGTCCATCGCGGCCCGGTACTCGCGCAACACGGCCGCCGTGCGCTCGATCGCCTCTGGCGCCAGCACCTTCGTGGCGTTCACGCCCTGACCGAGCCGCGTGATGCGCATGCGGCGGTCGAGGATCGTGAATCCCCGCCCCGCGCTGGTCCGCTCCGCGATCAGCAGGCGCGTCGAGTTGGTGCCGCAGTCGATGGCCGCGACGCTCACCGCATCGCCCCGAGCTGTTCTTCGACCCAGCGGCCCACCGGGTCGTCACCACCGGCGAGGTACCAGGCGTAGTGGGCGTGGAGGCACTTGACGCCCTCGCGAGTGCCGCCAACTCCGCCCGACGGTCGCGGCCCACGCGCGTCGTCGGGCACGGCGGCGTCGCGTTCGACGCGGTAACGCTCGTGAGCCGCGGCGAGCTCGTGCGGATCGACCGCATCGTTCGCGGCGCGCACGCCGCCATCGGACTCGAGCGCCGACACGAGGCGCCGCTCGGGCTCGCCGACGAGCCAATACCGCGTGGCCATCGGCGTGCCATCGTCGAGGATCGGAGGGTTGCGGATCACCACCGGCGATCCGTCCTCGTGCCGTACCACCACCTCCACCGCACTGCGAGGCTCGCGGCCGAGGAGGCTCGCAACCGCGGCCCGGTCGTCGGTCATGGACCTTTCGCGATGAGCTCGATGCGGTTGCCCGCGGGATCGTGAGTGAACCCGCGGCCGCCGGTATTGAAGACGTCGTCTGCTGGTTGGAACATCGCACCCGCTTCCCCGAGCCGAACGCGCACCGCGGACAGATCGTCGACGAGGAGGGCGAAGTGTTGATCGGGATGCGGGGCACCGTCGCGCTCGGACAGATGGAGCTGCGTGCCGTCGCCCATCTCGAGCCACGCACCAGCACGCTCGTTCTCCGGTCGTGCGATCGACTTGAACCCGAGCACGTCGCGGTAGAAGGCCGCGATGGGCTGGCTGCGGCCGGGCGGGACCGTCACGTTGACGTGATGCAGCGCCGTCACTTCTTGCGACGCTTCAGGAGTACGCGCACGATCCACACGACGGCGAGCACCGCGAGCACGGGTGCGGCGCGCTTGGCCACCGAGCTGCCCGCGGTGTCGAGGAGGTCGATGGGCTCGGCTTCCGCCGAGTCGATCTTGCGGGCGCCCGAGGACGACGTCGGCAACGGCGACGACGGGGCCGCCGATCCCTCGGCACTGCCCACGCTCGCCGGCCACGGTGCGGGTGCCGGCGGCGCTGGAGCCGCTCCCGGCGTCGAGGCGGTCACCGGAGCGGCGGCGGCATCGGCCAGCACCGTCGTCTCGAGGCACTCGACGAACTGCCCGAGCAGCTTCGCACTCACGTCGGCCATGACCCCGCGTCCGAACTGCGCGACCTTGCCGGTGACGGTGAGGTCGGTGACGACGCTGACATTGGTGCCATCACCGTCGGGGGTCAGCGTCGCGGTGATCATGGCGTTCGCGTTCCCCTGACCCCGCGTGTCACGGCCCTCGGCCTTCAACACGAGCTTCAGGTTGGCTTCGTCGCGCTCGGTGAACGACGCCGCACCCTTGTACTGCGCAGTGATCGGCCCGACCTTCACCTTCACCACACCGCGGTACTCGTCGCCTTCCACCTCCTGGAGCTGCGCGCCCGGCATGCACGGCGCGATCCGCTCGACGTCCGTGAGCACGTTCCACGCCGTAGCCGGAGGAACGCCGACACGAAAGTCGTTGGTCAACTCCATCGTTCGAGTTCCTCCAGGGTGTCGATGTCGACGGCTTCGCCGGTGCACGGTACTTCGGTCACGAGGTCGTCCCGCTCCCGCATCAGCACGCGGGCCCCTTCGTCGCCGGTCGTCGGCAACAGCGACCAGACCTCGGCGGCGAGTCGCACCGGCGGGCGGCGGGCACCCCGGAACGTGGCAACGGCGATCGACGTCCGAGTCGAGGCCGCGACCGCCCGCCACGCGTCCGGGCCGACGAGGGGCTGGTCGGCCAGCCCGACGACGGCAGCCGTGTGACCGGCGGCGCGGACGGCGGCGAGCCCGGCCGCGAGGGACGTCGCCTGACCCTGGGCCCAGGCGTCGTTGCGCACGACGGTCACCGCGTCGTCGACGGGAAGCTCGACGGCGCCGACCACGACGTACGTCGCGTCGAGCGCGGCTCGGCGCGCGGCATCGACCGCCCACCACCAGAGGGGTCGTCCGCGAAACGGCGCCAGCAGCTTGTGCGTCGGTCCCGTGAACCGGGAGCCCTCACCCGCGGCCAGGACGAGTGCCGCGGTCGTCACGCGTGGATGGGCCCCGAGGTGTCTCGCAGCGGCGCCACGCCGGACACGCGCCCGGTGCGCAGGGCGATGATCTCTGCGCAGATCGCGATCGCGGTCTCCTCGGGTGTGCGAGCGCCGAGGTCGAGGCCAATCGGTGCCATCACGCGCCGCAACGCGACGTCGTCGACCCCCTCGTCGCGCAGCCGAGCGACACGGGCGTCGTGCGTGCGGCGCGAGCCCATTGCACCGATGTAGCCCACGCGCGTCGCCAGTGCGGCGACGATCGCGGGCACGTCGAACTTCGCGTCATGAGTGAGAACGCAGACGGCGTCGCGAGGACCGAGGTCGGCGCCGACTCGTTCGAGCAGGCGGTGCGGCCAGTCGACGACCACCTCGTCGGCGCGGGGGAACCGCCGCTTCGTCGCGAACACCTCCCGGGCGTCGCACACGATGACGTGGTACCCGAGCGCCTTAGCCATCGTCACCAACGCGGCCGTGAAGTCGACCGCGCCGAACACGAGCATGCGGGG
>DASZHU010000317.1:0-1906 GCA_035937605.1 Acidimicrobiales bacterium
TGGTGTGCGTTCGCTTGACCAGCTTGGTCTTCAGCTTGTGGAGCTGGTGCTCGAGCTTCTCCACGGCGAGATCGACCGCCGCAAAGCCGTCGGGAGCGGACACCTTGCAGCGCACGTGATGGCCGTGACCGACGAGGGTGACCTCACACACCTCCTTGTCGGCGGCGCGCCGAGTGTGCTCTTCGGAGAAGTGCACCTCGGCTCTGTCCATCCCTTCGAGGAATCGTCCGAGCCGGCCGATCTTGTCGACCGTGCTCTCGCGGAGCAGCTCGGAGACCTCGGTGTGGCGACTGCTGACGGTGATCTCCACACACGCCCCCTTTTTCGAGGTTGGGTCCGTACGTCGAGGTTACGCGAAGTGGGCGACGACCGTGCCCGCGAGATCGAGGGCGGTCGGTTGCGAGCCCCGCTCGAGCCGCTCGCGGGCGGCTTCGATCACGTCGTGGCGCACGATCGGTGCCTCGAGCACGAGGTGCTCGGCGAGATCGACGGCCAAATCGGTGTCGTGCTGGTCGATCTCGCTGGGCTTCATTCCTCACAGGTTTCGGCCCCGATTCGAGCCCGCTTTAGGGGAGTTCGCGCGGCGGCAAGAACGGACACGTGCGAGGCGCCGGCGGCCCGCAGCGCGCGTGCCGCGACCGACACCGTGGTGCCCGTCGTGATGACGTCGTCGACGAGCAGGACGCGGCTCGGCGCGGGCCCGCGCGCGACGATCAGCGGACCCGATCGGCGTTCGTGCCGCGCGCGACCGGTCCGGGCGGGCCCACGGCCTCGCACGAGCAGAACGGCACAACGACGGCGCAGCCGTCGAGCGACGGCGCGAGCGAGGAGCTCGGCTTGGTCGAACCCGCGCTGCTGGCGGCGCGACGGGGTGGTCGGCACCCACGTGACGACGTCGACGCGTTCTGGGTCGCACAGCGCCGCCATCTCCACGGCGAGCCAGCGCACGGTGGTGCGGGCGTTGCGGTACTTGAGCCGGGCCACCAGCTCGCGACCCGCGCGTTCGTACGCGAGCACCGCGTGGCAACGGTCGACTGCGAGCGGTGACGCAAGCGAAGGTGCGGGCCGGAGCAGGCGGGTGCAGGCCGCGCACGGCGCCGGACCAGGGCGGTGGCACAACGGGCACGAACGGCGCAGCAGCACCCGACAATTCGTAGCGACGCGGTGTGACAGTGTCCTCCGATCGCGGGTCTCGTGCGTCGGTTGAGGCGATGATGACGGCCGTGAGGTCTGAGGTGGGGACGACCGCCGGACGGCGGCGGAGCATCACGGTGCTCGCCCTGGCCGCCGTCGTCGCGGTCGCCGTGGGTGCGATCGTCGTGATGAACCACGGCAATGGGGGCGGCCAAAAGGCCGTCATCGCGACGACCACCACCACGGCAAGCACCACGACCTCGACGTCGGCGCCGACGACGACGGGCGGCGCGACGCCCGTCGTTCGAGCCCCGATCTGGCCGTTCGCCTCGAACGACCAGTCGTTCACCACGGCCGAGGAGGCAGCCAAGAGCTTCGCCATCGAGTACCTCGGCATGACGCTGGCGCGCGTCGGCACGACGATGGGGTCTGACGTCGAGATCTTCCCCACCGATCAGGCCGCGACGCGCACGGTGGTACACGTCGAGCATCGCCAGGGCGGCTGGGTGGTGCTCGGTGCCGATGCCGACGAGATCAAGGTCGACCATCCCGCGCCCAACGATCACCTCACGTCGCCGCTCTCGATCTCGGGCCAGGCCACCGCCTTCGAGGCGACAATCGGTCTGGAGTTGCGCGCCTACGGGTCGATGACACCCGCGTTCAAGGACATCACGATGGGCGGCGCGAACGGTCAGATTGGTCCGTTCACCACCAGCATCACGCCGCCATCGCTCGACCGACCGCTCGTGCTCGTGGTCTTCGAAGGCGACGC
>DASZHU010000318.1:0-4094 GCA_035937605.1 Acidimicrobiales bacterium
TTACGGCCCCAGTGATCGGTGGACCGAGCTGCAGCGTGGGGTTCTCGCCCGTCGCGATCACTTCGAGCCAGCCGCGCTCGACCCAGTCGCGCGTGTGCTGCCGCAACTCGTCGAGCGTGAGAACTGGGAACGTGACGCCACTGCGTCCGCCCGGATGGGCGAGTACGCCGAGAGTCTCGCCGAGTGCGGTGAGGAGCCACCGGCGGTCGCGTGTCTCCCATCCGTCGCGCTGTGCTTCGAGGATGTCGTCGAACCGGAACGTGACGGGCTGCGGCCGGGAGCGGCGCCGCGCGCTCGTGAGGTGGAACTGCATGCGCCAGGCGTCGACGACGGCGCAGAAGAACGCGAGCTCCGCTCCGTTCAGGGCGGCCCAGGGAAGCTCGTCCGACGACCCCATCGAGAGCTTGAGGTTGAGCAACACGAAGTAGCTGATGTCGCCGTCGATGTATGGCGCGAGCACTTCGAAGTCACGCTCGGCGCCCGACCTGAGTCCTGCCCATCCCGGTTCGTGTCGCCGAGACGAGTACAGCCGCACGGGTACGGGGGCGGCCTCGTAGGCGGTTGCTCGGATGTCGACGACGCGGTCTGGCGCGATCAACGGTGTGAGGTGGTCGGCGAAGGTCGCATCTGACATCGTCTCGAGTGGGGCGCGGATCTCGGACCACGAACGCGACGCGGTGCGCTCCGCCGATCGCAGGATGTCGGGCAACGGCGACACCCGCGACGGGCGTGGCAGGCCGAGCGCGTCGACGAGCACGGCGAGCTCCTCGCGGTCGATCGGCAGGACGGACGTGAGATCGGTGGTGAGCGCCGACGGCTCGTCGATGACGACCGTCTTCGGCGCCTTGGCCTTGGACACGGCTCGAGGGCTCACAGCGAGCTCAACCTGCTGCCACGGACCGGGATGCCGTCTGGTCCGACCCGATAGGTGATCTCCGCCCCCCGCGCGTGCGAGTCGGAGAGCGAGTTGAACAGCTTGTTGATCTTGTCGTCGGGCCAACCCATGGCTTTGAGGTCCTGACGGGAGTACTGCTCGGCCCCATGTTGTGCCTGCATGTCGCTCGCCATCGCGTTCGCCTTTACTTGTTCGTAGGCCTCGGGAGACAGCGGCTGTCCCGTCTTCGCGTCGTTGATCGACACGAGGTCGATGTCGCCCGCGAACGCCTTGCCGCGCTCCGCCGGATTCGGATAGTTGTCGCCCGCAACCAGCGTGCCTTCGGGCGTCCTCTTCAGGAAGCCTTGCTGTTCAAGCTCCTGGATGTGGGGTCCATGATCCGCGATCTCCGCCATTCGTTGGTCGTATCGGTTGTTGATCTGGGTCTGGAGGTCGGGCGGGAGCTCACCGAGGTTGGCGGGCTTCTGCGGTTCGAAGAACCCGACCTTGCCGACGTCGTCGGGGCTCGCCCCCAGCATGGTGTCGATCGGGTTGATGGTCTTCGTCTTCACGTCGAGGGGCTTCGGCGTACCGGTGCCGTCGAGGATGTGGCGCATCGACTCGGGGTTCGTCGAGCGCGCCTCCAGCTCGACGGGGTGACTGACACCGTTGGCGTCGACATAGCCCTCGCGTGCGACCCGTCCCATGCCGTCGATCTGCTCGCCGGTCGCGCCGATTTCGTGCAGGTTGTTGCGCGGGATCTCCTCGCCCGGACGAAGTCCCCGAACCGCCGTGTCGTCCGCGAGCGGCACCGTTCCCTGCTGCACGTTGCCGCTCGCGTCGGTGTACTCGATCGTGCGCGTCGGCTTGGGTCCCGTGTCGGGCTCGCGTGTCTTCATGGTGACCGGCTCGGACGCGCCCGAGCCCCTCGGCTGATCGACCGTGAACTCGTTGACGCGCCCGCCGCTCGTCGAGCCGATGTCGGTGATCCTGCGCCCGTTGGCGTCGACCATGTTCCCGTTGGCGTCGATCGTGCCGATGACCCGTCCGTCGGCGCCGTAGATCTCACCATCCGGCCCCGCGTGGACCGAATCCCACTTCTTCGCCACGTCGGGATCGAGGGACCCGGGACGGCCGCGCGTGCCCTGCGCGTTCGCCACCGTTTCGACGCCATCCGCACCCTTGGTCACGATCACCGGCTTGCCGTCAGGCCCGTTGAGGTCGACGCGACGGCCATCGGCCAGCTCGTACCCGGAGACCTTTCCGTCCGGTCCGATCGTCACCCTGTCCGCCGGGATCGGCTCGCCGTTGGCCAGGCGGAGCTTGCCGTCGGCTCCGGTCTCGGCGATGGTCGGTCGCACGCGCCCGTCGGGCAGCACCTCGGCCACCTGCTTGCCGTCGGGGCCGAATACGCGCCCGCGCCCGTCGGAGCCGAGGTTGTCCCACGTGCCCTTCGCCGCGCCGTCCTTCGCGCCCGGCACGGGGTAGTCGGTTCCGGTGTAGGGCTTCGGGTCCGAGGCGCCTTTGAGCCCCCCCGCCTCTCGCTCCTTGACGGCCTGTGCGATGCGCTCGTCGCTGACGTTCGGCACGGTAGGTTGCACTCCGCCCAGTCCACCCGCGTGGCCTGCGTCGCGCGCGCCCGCGAGGTTGCCGACGTCCTGGATGGTCGCGAGTGCAATACCACCGGCGCCCCATAGTCGGCCCTTGACGTCGTCCCAGCTGTTCGGGATGAGGTCGCTCGCCCGGATCGGCGCGTCGTTGCCCTTCGAGCTCAAGTCTTCCGTGATCTTGCTGACGAGGTTGATCGGCAGCATGTTGCGAGCACCCCCGACGACCGCTCCCATCATGCCGTCGCCGACGTCGTGGCCGCCGAGTGTCTCGCCCTCGCGGAAGCCGGTGACGGCACCCTGCAGGCCGCCGAGGCCCCAGAGCGTGCCGCCGAGTTGCGCCGTCGTGAACGTGGAGCCGAACGCGGTCATGGACGTGGCGATTCCCGCGGCGCCGGCCGCCGCGAGCCCGATGCCGGTGACGGCCGCCGCGACGCCCGCGGCGATCTGCATCCGGTGCTTCAACGTGTCGAGCTCCTGCGCGCGGATCGCATCGAGCTCGGCCGCCGCTGCGTCGGACTCCGACGCGCCCGCCACGGTGTTGCGGGTCGCGGTGTTGACGTCGCGGATGAGGTTGGTGACGCGCTTGCGTTCGTCGTCGCTGACCGGCTCGCCGCGCCGCATCCGGCCGAGGATGTCGTCGACCTCCGTGAGCACGTTGCCGGCGGTGTCGTACTGACGGCCCGGAAGATCGTCCTGATGGTTGCGCGCAAACTCGGCTTGACGCTCCAGCTTGTCGAGCGCGGTTCTCGCGTCCTTCTCCCTGTCCGCCTCCGCCTTGAGGTCGATCTCTCGCTGCTTGAGGGCGTCTTCGCCCTGCTTGTCGAGCGTTGCCGTGATCGCGTCGTGGTTCGCCTGGTAGATGGTGTTGGAGGTGCCCTCGAGTTGTTGCAGCCGGCGGAGATCGTCCGGCGTGAACTGGCCCTGGTTGTCACGCAGGTGCGCGAAGAAGTCGTCGATCGCCTTCTGCTGATCCCACGGCGTGTTGTTGGGGTTGTAGCCACCGAGCCGACCGAGCCGATCGTTGATCTCCTGGGCGGTCGGCATCTGCGCGGGCGGTTGCGGCGGTTGCGACTGTTGCTGATCGGGCGGCCGTTGCTGCGCGCCCGGCGCCCGTGACGGCCCGTCCTGCGGGTCCGGTCGCGGGAAGACGGCCTGCCCGCCGCCGAGCGCCTTTTCCACCTCCGCCACCACCTTGCCGACGAACGCGCCGGGGGGTGCGCCGAGCGCCGCCGTCACTGCGCCGACTACGCCGTCCTTGCGGATCTTGTCCGCGCCGCCGCATTCGCGCAGCCAGCGTGCGATGTCGTTCCCACACTCCGCGAAGCTGCCGTCGTCGGCCTTCGCCCTCGCCGCCGTGATCAGCACGTAGGCGCCGACCACACCAACGAGAACGAGCACCGTCGTGACTGCGGTCGGCGGCCGGAGTCGCTGACTCATCACCAACGCGAGCGCGCCGCACGCCACCGCGAGCAGGACCCGGATGGCGCGATCGGTGATCACGAAGTTCGCGCTCAGCGCGAGGCTCGACCCGATGAGCGCGACCATCATCGCCTCGATGCCGACCGGGCGTTCGCGGTCCGGTGCCAGCGGTTTCAGCAGGCCCGAGAACA
>DASZHU010000319.1:0-1768 GCA_035937605.1 Acidimicrobiales bacterium
CGAAGACCGAGGGCAGGAAGGTGAATGCGCCCACGCTGTACACGAGCAGCGCAACACACGGAATCGACACCGCCTGGCGCCGCGGTACGAACCGCTGGAACAGCGGCACGGCGGCCCAGGCACCGAGCGCAGGGCCGAGCAGTGCGAGCACGGGCTGGTGACCTTCGATCCCGAGCGACAGCACCTGTCCCCCGACGACCACACCCACCGCGCCCAACACGAGCGCCCGCCATGGCCGCGACCGTCGCGGCGCCTCGGGTGCGTCGCGGATCGCGCGGATCACGTTGAGCCGGCCGATCCGGAAGCTCGTTCCCCACACGGTGAGCACCGAGATCGCCAGACCGATCGCGGAGCCGAGTAACAGGCTCGCGGGTCGTACGTCGAAGCGGAGCGCGGTCTTGTGATCTCCCGAAGAGAAGATTCGTTCGGTGACGTTCACGACGACGCGTCCGACCGCGATGCCGGCGAACGCGCCGAGCGCGGCCGACACGAGCGAGTAGAGGTTGCCCTCGAGTCCGAACGTGCGCACGAGGTGGTTGCGCTTGAGCCCGATCGCCCGCAACATGCCGAGCTCGGACTTTCGCTCCTCGGCGAGCATCACGAAGATGTTCACGAGCAGGAGGACGCCGGCCACCACGGTGAAGCCGCCGATCAAGCCGAACAGCTCGGTGAAGCTCGACCCCTGCTGCTTCGCGTAGTCGAGCGTGCCCTGCTTCTCGCTGATGATCTCGATGCCCGCGAGCCCCGCGGTACGGATCTGGAGCTCGAGGGACACGGCGTCGCTCGCCCCGACGCCGTCGTACACGCCGCCCTGGTTCGAGACGAGCACCCGTCCCTCTGCCGCCTGCGCGCCACTCGGGAGCTTCGAAGCCATCGCGTTCAGCGTTCCGGGCGGCACGAACGCGACCTCGGACTCGGTGGCGGAGCCCGGCACGAAGCCGGCCAACCCAACGCGCGGGACGATCGTGCGCACGCGGAAACGTCGATGCTGGCCGAACACGAACACCACGAGCTGGTCGCCGACCCTCACGTGGAGGCGGGACGCGAGGTCGACGCCGATCACCGCCTCGCTTCCCTTCGGCGTCGGCCCCGCATCGGCGAGCCCGGTGTCCGCGGGACGGTGCCCGAACCGGCGGGCGGCGTCGAAGTCGAGCTCGTGTACGAACGCTTGCGGCTCGACGACCCGCGACTGGCCCGCGGCCGGAAACGTCGACACGGTCGCCTCGGTCGTCACGAGGGGCATCGCGCCGTCGCTCGATGGCAGCGGCTGGCCGGTCACGCGCCGCAGCGCGGTCGGCAGCTCCGAGGTGCGGTGCACGAGCACGATCTCGTCGATGGGCCCGAGGCGGGTTCGGGCCTCGTCACGGATCGACGCGTTCAACGTGTCGCCGACGACGAACGCGCTCGTGACGATGGCCGTGCCGAACAACGAACCGAGCACGACGAGCAGCGCCTCGTTCTTGCGCCGCATCGCATTCCGCAACGCGAGCCGCCGGAAGGTCGGTCGGCGCACGAAGTCGAAGCTGCTGAGCAACAGGATCACCGCGACGCAAACGGCCACCGGCGCGACCAGTGCGAACAACGTCACGGAGGTCCGTCCGCCACGATGCGGCCGTCGCGCACCTGCAGCAGCCGCTGGCCCCGCCCGCCGATGGCGCCGTCGTGGGTGACGACGACGAGCGTCTGCCCGGCACGATTGACCTCGAACAGCAGATCGAGCACGACCGCCGCCGTCTGACTGTCGAGATTCCCGGTCGGCTCGTCGGCC
>DASZHU010000320.1:0-6845 GCA_035937605.1 Acidimicrobiales bacterium
CACGTTCAGCATCACGTCCGGCCCCGAGGCGTTGGGTGTGCACGCCGCGCCCGCGAGCTGGTTCCAGCTGCCGACGTCGGCCACCGCCGACAAGGGCTCGGACACGTCGGGCTTCACCGCCACGGTGAACGTGCCCACCAACGCCGCGCCCGGCCAGTACGCGGCAGTGCTGTACGCGCTCGCCGACATCGGCCACGGCGTCACGCAGAAGATCCGCATTCCCGTGCAGTTCTTCGTGCCCAACCCCGTCGGGCACGAGATGAGCGCACCGATCTGGGCGAGCGACACCACCGACTACTCGCTTGTCGGCTTCGAGAACCCTGAAGCGCAGATCTACAGCGACTGGACGATGGTGCCGGTGCGCGTGCCCGCGAGTGGTCCCGCCGGGCTCACGTTCAAGGTGTGGGACGAGGCCGGCAAGTCGACGATGGACGTGTTCGTGTTCGACAACGCCGGCAACGAAGTGAGCTCGACGGTCAGCAACGATCCGGCGCACGCGGTTCCGGGGGGCGCGGCGCTCACGCCGACGTCGAAGAGTTCACCGGGCGTCGCGACTGTCGCGATCGTGGCGAAGGGCGCGGCGTTGACCACCGGTCAGGTGCACGCCGGCGACGTGGTGTGGGTCGTGGTGTCCGACACGAAACCGGCCAACCCCAAGAAGTTCGAGACCTACCACCTCTCGGTCTCACCGTCCTGACCTTCGTTCTTGCCGTACCGGCGAAACACTTGTGCCGGTACTGCAAGTTCGGGCAAGAGCGGGCGACGCGGGCAACGTCGCGGTCGTTACAACGAGCGCTTCTCGAAGAGGACGAGGGACTGCTTCACGGGAACGAGATCGCGGCGGTACTGCCGGTGCGTGCGGTCGACGGCAGCGGTCGCCTGTGCCCTCGTCTCGGCCAGCTCGCGCTGCGCCCGCGCCAGCTCCGCCTCGAGCTCGAGCACGCGCTTGACTCCGGCCAGGTTCAGTCCATCGTTCGTGAGCTCTTGGATGCGACGGAGCTGGTTGATGTCGGCGTCGCTGTAGCGGCGGCTGCCGCCATCGGTACGAGCGGGATCGACGAGACCCTTGCGCTCGTAGATGCGCAGCGTCTGCGGATGCACGCCGGCGAGCTCCGCGGCCACCGAGATCACATACACCGCTCGGTTCGTTCGATCAGCCATGCATCACACCCCCAGATGGGCGCGCGGAGACTCGCTCGCGGCGGCGGCCAGCGCCTCGACCGCCTTGCGTTCCTCGCCCGACAGTTTGGCGGGCACCGCCACCTCGACGGTGACCAACAGGTCGCCCGCGCCCTTCGCCGTCGGGACCCCTCGGCCCTTCACGCGGAACGTGCGACCCGAACGGGTGCCCGACGGGATCTTCAACGTGACCGGCGGACCGTCGAGCGTCGGAACCTTCACCTCCGCGCCCAATGCTGCTTCGGCGAACGTGATCGGCACGGTGATCGTCAGGTCGTTGTCGCGACGGCCGAACATCGGATGCGGTTCGACGCGCGCGACGACGTAGAGATCGCCGTTCGGCCCTCCGTGGCGCCCCGGGCCCCCGCGACCCTTCAGACGAATGCGCTGCCCGTCGCTCACGCCCGGCGGGATACGCACCTTCACCTGACGGGCGCGTCGCTCCGTGCCGCTGCCGTGACAGACGGGACACGGTTCTTCGATCACCGATCCGCTGCCGCCGCACTGCGGACACACCTGGCTGAACGAGAAGAACCCCTGGTTCTCGTCGAGCACACCGCGCCCACCGCAGCGCGGGCAGGTGTGCGGCGACGTGCCCGGCTTGGCGCCGGTGCCGTGACAGTTGTGGCACGTGACGTCGCTCGTGAGGTTGACCGTGGTGGTGACGCCCTGCACCGCACCGAGGAACGACAACTGCAAGTCGGTCTCGAGATCCGCGCCGCGCTGCGGGCCCGCACCGCGCGGCTCACGTGGCGCACCACGACCGCGGTTGAAGATGTTGCCGAACAGGTCACCGAGGTCGCCGAGGTTGTCGGTGGTGAACGTGTAGCCACCCGCGCCTCCGCCCGGGCCACCGAAGCCACCGGCCATCGGACCGAGACGACGCGCTTCGTCGTACTCCTTGCGCTTCGCCTCGTCGCCGACCACGTCGTAGGCCCCGGAGATCTCCTTGAACCGCTCCTCCGACGTCGCGTCACCCGCGTTGGTGTCGGGATGGAACTGGCGCGACAGCTTGCGGAACGCGCTCTTGATCTCCTTGGCGGTCGCGGTATCGGGGACGCCGAGGACCTTGTAGTAATCCTTCTCGAACCACTCCCGTTGGGGAGCCACGCCCTATCCCCTGACCTTCACCATCGCGGGACGCATCACGCGTCCCTTCCACAGGTAGCCCGTACGCAGCGTCTCGCTCACCATCGGCTCGGCGTCGTCCGCGTCGGCTTCTTCGTGCATCACCGCCTCGTGCAGGTTCGGGTCGAACACAACGCCATCGGTGTCGATGACCTCGAGGCCTTCCTTCTGCAACGCGTCGAACAACGCCTTGTGGATCGGGCTGATGCCTTCGACGCCCTGGATGATCGCGCTGTCGAACGCATCGAGCACCGGCAACAACTTCGTCGCGAGTTGCGCGCCGGCGTGCTCGATCACCTCGGTGTTGCGACGGACGGTCTGCTTCTTGTAGTTCTCGAACTCCGCCTGCAACCGCTGTGCGAGCGCGAGATACTCGTCGCGCTGCGCGGCGATCGAGGCGATGTCCGCCTCGAGCACCTCGGCGGCCGCCTCGACGTCGTCCTCGTCGTCGGCGGCCGGCTCGAGCTCTTCCTCCGCCTCGCTGGGCTGGTGGTCGGTCATGCTCAGGCTGTCTTATCCTCGTCGACGATCTCGGCGTCGACGACGTCGTCGTCGTTCGGCGGCGCCGTGCTCCCACCGGCACCCGGGTTCTGCTGGTACTCCCGGTCCGCGGCCGACGCCTGCTCGTAGAGCTTCTGGGTGAAGGTCTGACTCGTCGTCATGAGCCGCTCCGTCGTCGACTTGATGAGCTCGACGTCGGTACCGGCGAGCGCACTCTTCAGGTCCGCGAGCGCGCTCTCGACCGACTCCTTCTCGTCGCCGGAGATCTTCTCGCCCTGCTCTCGCAGCAGCTTCTCGGTCTGGTACACGAGCGTGTCGGCGTTGTTGCGGGCCTCGGCCTCGTCACGACGACGGCGATCTTCTTCGGCATGCGCCTCCGCGTCGCGGACCATCTGCTGGATGGTGTCGCGATCGAGCGACGACTGACCGGTGATCGTCATCGACTGCTCCTTGCTCGTGGCGCGGTCCTTGGCGGACACGTGCACGATGCCGTTGGCGTCGATGTCGAACGTGACCTCGATCTGCGGCACGCCACGCGGCGCCGGAGGCAGATCGACGAGCTGGAACTTGCCGAGCGTCTTGTTGAACTGCGCCATCTCGCGCTCGCCCTGCAACACGTGGATCTCCACGGACGGCTGCATGTCCTCCGCGGTGGTGAACACCTCGGTACGCCGCGTCGGGATCGTGGTGTTGCGCTCGATGAGCTTGGTCATCACGCCGCCCTTGGTCTCGATGCCGAGCGACAACGGCGTGACGTCGAGGAGCAACACGTCCTTCACGTCGCCCTTGAGCACACCGGCCTGGATCGCGGCGCCCACGGCAACGACCTCGTCGGGGTTCACACCCTTGTTCGGCTCCTTACCGGTGATGCCCATCACGAGGTCTTGCACGGCGGGCATGCGCGTGGAGCCACCCACGAGGATCACGTGGTCGATCTGCTCCTTGGTGAGACCGGCGTCCTTGATCGCCTGCTCGAACGGCGTCTTGCAGCGATCGAGAAGGTCGGCGGTCATCTCCTGGAACTTGGCCCGGGACAGCTGGTCGTCGAGGTGGAGCGGACCGTCGGCGGTCGCGGTGATGAACGGCAGGTTGATCTGCGTCTGCTGCACCTGCGAGAGCTCGATCTTCGCCTTCTCGGCGGCCTCCTTGAGGCGCTGCAACGCCATGTTGTCCTTGCCGAGGTCGACGCCGTGCGCGGACTTGAAGCTCTCGATGAGCCAGTCGATGACGCGCTGATCCCAGTCATCACCACCGAGGTGCGTGTCGCCGTGCGTGGCCTTCACCTCGAACACACCGTCGCCGATCTCGAGGATCGACACGTCGAACGTGCCGCCGCCGAGGTCGAACACCAGGATCGTCTGATCGGCGCCTTCCTTGTCGAGCCCATACGCGAGTGCCGCGGCGGTGGGCTCGTTGATGATGCGCAGCACCTCGAGCCCGGCGATCTGGCCGGCCTCCTTGGTAGCGGTGCGCTGCGCGTCGTCGAAGTACGCCGGCACCGTCACGACGGCCTGGGTGACGGTGTCGCCCAGATAGGCCTCGGCGTCGCGCTTCAGCTTCATGAGCGTGCGAGCGCTGATCTCCTGGGCCGTGTACTTCTTCCCGTCGATGTCGATCGTCCAGTTCGTGCCCATGTGGCGCTTCACGGAGCGGATCGTGCGATCAGGGTTGGTGATGGCCTGGCGCTTGGCGACCTCGCCGACCAGCACCTCACCGTTCTTGGCGAAGGCGACCACCGACGGGGTGGTGCGAGAGCCTTCGGAGTTGGGGATCACGACAGGATCGCCGGCTTCGAGGACGCTGACGACCGAGTTCGTGGTGCCGAGGTCGATACCGACCGCCTTGGGCATGGGACCCTCCAGAGTGTGCGCTCAAACTTTGAACTGCATCACACGATAAAAGTTGAGCGCGCCATTAGCAACCTGCGCGCGATACTGGGTGTCGTAACGTCGGCGGAGTGAGCGACGGCAACGAGCGAACCGCGTGACGTCGACGCTCGTGCTGCTGCGTCACGGGCGCAGCGTGTGGAACGACGAGAACCGCTTCACCGGCTGGGTCGACAGCGATCTGTCCGAACGCGGCGTCGTCGAGGCCCGCCGCGCCGGACAGCTCATGTCCCAGGCAGGCCTCCGTCCCGACGTCGTGCACACGTCGGTGTTGGTGCGCGCGATCCGCACCGCGTGGCTCGCGCTCGACGAGATGCAGATGACCTGGGTGCCGGTACACCGCAGCTGGCGGCTGAACGAACGCCACTACGGCGCGCTGCAAGGTCTCGACAAGAAGGCCACGGCCGACGAGTACGGCGAGGCGCAGGTGAAGATCTGGCGCCGGTCGTACGACATCCCGCCACCGGACATCGAGCCCGGCAGCACGTATGACGTGGCCGACGATCCGCGTTACCGGGATCTCGCACCGCACGTGATCCCGAGGACGGAGTGCTTGAAGGACACGCTCGAGCGCACGCTGCCCTACTGGGACGACGCGATCGTTCCCGACCTACGCGCCGGCCGAGTGGTGCTGGTGGCCGCGCACGGGAACTCGCTTCGCGCCCTCGTGAAGCACCTCGACGGCATCAGCGACGACGAGATCGCCGAGCTCAACATCCCGACCGGCAACCCCCTCGTATACGAGCTCGATGACAACCTCTCACCAGCCGCAAGCCGCTATCTCGACCCCGACGCCGCGGCCGCGGGGGCCGCAGAGGTCGCCGCCCAAGCCGGCTGACAGGTTCCCGTAAGAAACTCGCCCACTAACCGCAACGACCGGCACACAACTGCGAAACGTCAACTCCTTACGTTCGCTACCCATGAGAAAACGGTCGCTGAGGCGATTCAAGGAGAAGGACGTTCGCAGACAGTTCGCGATGATCCTCGGTGGGAAGATGCTCGGGATCGCGTCGATCCTGGCGGTGATGAAGGGCTTCGCGTTCTTCTTCGAGAGCGCGGCCGGCGCGACACCGATGCAGGACGTCGCCGTGCAAACGAGCGACATCGTCAGCGGCATCAACACGGTGTGGGTGCTGGTCACCGCGTTCCTCGTGTTCTTCATGCAGGCCGGCTTCATGGCCCTGGAAGCGGGCTTCGCTCGTTCCCGGGAATCCGTGAACGTGTTGCTGTCCTGCGTGTTCGACACCTGTGTGTGCGGGATCCTGTACTGGGCCGTCGGTTTCGCGTTCCAGTTCGGTGCGGGCAACGGCTTCATCGGCCACCAGTTCTTCTTCCTGCACCAGTCGACACCCGCCTACGGCACGACCGGGGTGGCGTTCCTGGCGTTCTTCCTGTTCCAGTTCGCGTTCGCCGACACGGCGTCGACGGTCACGACGGGCGCGCTCGTCGGCCGCACGAGCTTCAAGGGCGACATCCTCTACAGCATGGTCGTGTCGGGCCTCATCTACCCGATCTTCGGGCACTGGGCCTGGGGGCCGGGCGGTTGGCTGGGCAACTCGATGGGCTGGTTCGCTGGCTTCGTGAACAACGACAGCGGCATCGTCTTCCGTGACTTCGCCGGCTCGACCGTCGTGCACACCGTCGGCGGCGTCATCGCGCTCGCCGGCTGCATCGTGCTCGGGCCTCGGCTGGGCCGGAAGTTCAAGCGCGACGGTGGTGGCCCAATGCCGGCGCACGACCTCGCGCTGGGCGCCCTCGGCGGAGTGATCCTGTGGTTCGGTTGGTACGGCTTCAACCCGGGCTCGACGTTGTCGGCCATGGACTGGGAAGGCATCGGCCGGGTCTCCGCCAACACCACCCTCGCGGCCTGTGCCGCCGGCATGGTCGCGGTGCTGTTCGTCTATCCGAGATCGAAGAAGTGGGACCTCGGCATCTCGGTCAACGGCTTCCTGGGCGGCCTCGTGGCCATCACCTGTCCGTGTTACTGGGTATCGCCGTTCGGGGCGATCATGATCGGCGTCGGCGCGGGCATCGTCGTGCCGCTCGGTATCGACTTCATGGAACGTCGACGGTGGGACGACCCGATCGGCGCGGTGGCGGTGCACATGATCGCCGGCATCTGGGGGACGTTGAGCCTCGGCCTGTTCGGTG
>DASZHU010000321.1:0-7210 GCA_035937605.1 Acidimicrobiales bacterium
CGACTCCGAGTTGCTGTTCGAGGAGGAGCTCATCGTGATCGCACCGCACGACCATCCCCTGGCCGCGGTGGATCGCGTGTCGTTGGCGCAGCTCTCCGAACACCACTTGCTCCTCGAGCCCCCGGGAACCGCGTTCCGAGACGACCTCGACGCGCAAGCACGCGAAGCCGGCGTGATGCTCACGACGAAGGCCGAAGTCGACGGCATGCGTCTCGTGGCGTCGCTCGCCTTCGAAGGCTTCGGGGCGGCGGTGTTGCCGGCGTCGGCCGCGCCCAACGAGTATCTCGGGTCGGGCCGTTGGAAGATCGTGCGCGTCGACGGACTCACGCGCCGTTCGGTCGGCTTGGTACGCCGTCGGCGCGGTCTGCCCTCGGCGCCGGCGCGCGCGCTGACCGAGGCGCTGCGGCGCACGATCTCCGAGCAGACCGCGCACCAGCAGGGCATCCACGGATCCTGACGTGAGCACCGTCTCGCTGCCGTTGCGCGCCGGTGTGAAGGGCGCCGTGAGCGCAGCGCGCGTGCGCCTCGGCGACCGCGACGTCGTGATGGCGCGCTGCGATCCCGCGGTGCGGCGCGGCGCGCTCAATCCCGCGGACGGCGAGACGATCGCCGACGCCGCTCGCCACGCGGTCGAGGCACGCCTGCCCCTCGTGGTCACGATCGCGTCGAGCGGCGCCGACGTCACCGAGGGCCTCGCCGCCAGCTTCGGCTGGGGAGTAGCGGCGCGCGCGATCACGCAGTGCTCGGGTGTCGTGCCGGTGCTGATGGCGGCGCACGGCCCAGCCGTGTCCGGCCCCGCGTTGCTGCTCGGCCTGGCCGACCATGTCGTGATGACGACCGGTGCCTATGCGTTCGTGAGCGGGCCGCAGATGGTGCAACAGATCACCGACGTCCGCGTCGACACGGGCGAGCTCGGAGGCGCCGGCGTGCACTCCTCGATGACGGGGCTCGCCGCGCTCGTTGTGCCAGACCTCGATGCCGCACTCGACGCGATCAGCAGCATCCTTGCCCTGCTCCCCACCCACGTGGACGAGCTCCCGCCCGCGATCGACACCAACGATCCCTTCGACCGCCCGACGCCGGAGCTGCGCGACATGATCCCGTCGTCGAGCACCGGTAGCTACGACGTCCGGACGATCATCCGCGCGATCGTCGACGACGACGACTTCCTCGAGCTACGCGCGGCGTGGGCCCCCAACCTCGTGACCGGTCTCGCGACGCTCGCCGGCCATCCGGTCGGCGTGGTCGCGAACCAGCCACAGTCGATCGCCGGCACGCTCGACATCCCCGCATCGCAGAAGGGCGCGCGGTTCGTCGGCTTCTGCGACGCATTCAACCTTCCGATCCTCACGCTCATCGACACGCCCGGCTTCTACCCGGGCAAAGACCTCGAGTGGCGAGGAATGATCCGCCACGGGGCGCAGCTCGCATTCGCGTACGCGCGTGCGACCGTGCCCCGCATCGCGCTCGTGCTCCGCAAGGCGTACGGCGGCGCGTACATCGTCATGGACTCCCGCCGGATGGGCAGCGACCTCTACCTCGCGTGGCCGAGCGCAGAAGTCGCGGTCATGGGCGCGCGCGGTGCCGTCGAGATCCTGCACCGGCGCGCCTCGGAGGAGGAACGGGCGGCACTCGAGATCGACTACGAGGAACGCTTGCTGAACCCCTGGCCCGCCGCGGAGCGCGGATCGATCGATGCCGTCATCGACCCCGCCGACACCCGCGCCGTCGTCGCCGGCGCGTTGCAGACGCTCATCGGCAAGCAGGAGCACCTCCCGCCCAGACGGCACGACAACGGTCCGCAGTAGGGTCGCGCTCGATGACTGGGGGCGCGCAGTCCGAAGCGGAGAGCGCCCGCACCGTCAACCTGGATCTCGGCAACGCCGCTGAGGTCAACATGGTGGCGATCAACGCGACGCACATCGCCTTCGTGAAGCTCCTCGGGTCCATGAGCAGCACGCAGCGGCGAATGGAGGTGCACCTCGCCAACGGCTCGGTGATCGCCATGAACTTCGACGAGGTCGCGCACGCGGAGGCAACGTTCCATGACGTGATCGACTCGCTGAACCACACGATCCCCGACCACTCGGTCTAGCCACCATCGTCCCGTCGTGGAAGTAGCCTGATCGGTTGATGCCTGAATCCATCACGATCACCGACAACCGGACGGGCGAGTCGATCGAAGTACCGATCGTCGACGGCGGGGTCGACGCCACGGAGTGGCGCAAGCTGCTCCCGAACGTGTGGTTCTACGACCCGGCGTTCATGACCACGGCCGCCTGCAGCAGTTCGGTGACCGAGCTCGACGGCGACAACGGGATCCTGCGCTACCGCGGATACCCGATCGAGGACCTCGCCGAGCATTCGACCTATCTCGAGGTTGCCTACCTGTTGATCCACGGCGAGCTGCCCACGCCGGCGCAGTACGAGAGGTGGCGCCACGAGATCACCACACACACCTTCATCCACGAGAACATGCGCAAGCGTTTCATGGAGGGTTTCCACTACGACGCTCATCCGATGGGGATGCTCGTGTCCGCGGTCGCCGCGCTGTCGACGTTCTATCCCGAGGCCAAGCACATCGACGACGCCGACGTGCGCCACAAGCAGATCGTGCGCCTCATTGCGAAGATGCCCACGATCGCAGCGTGCGCGCACCGCTTCTATTCAGGCATGCCGTTCGTGTACCCCGACAACTCGATGGAGTTCACCGGGAACTTCCTCAACATGATGTTCAACCCCGTCGAGTGGGTCGACTACCAGAATCCTGTTCTGGCCAAGGCCCTCGACGTGCTGTTCATCCTCCACGCCGACCACGAGCAGAACTGTTCCACCACGGCGATGCGCGTCGTCGGCAGCTCGCATGCCGATCCGTACACGGCTGCCTCGGCCGCGTGCGCGGCGCTGTACGGCCCGCGTCACGGCGGGGCCAACGAGCAGGTGGTGCGCATGCTCACCGAGATCGGCTCGATCGACAACGTGCCCGACTTCGTGAAGTCGGTGAAGGAAGGCAGCGGCGGACGCCTCCAGGGCTTCGGTCACCGTGTGTACAAGAACTACGACCCCCGGGCGACGATCATCAAGCAGACCGCCGACGAGGTGTTCGAGGTCACCGGCAAGAACCCGTTGCTCGACATCGCACTCAAGCTCGAAGAGGTTGCGCTGAAGGACGAGTACTTCACGAGCCGCAAGCTGTACCCGAACGTCGACTTCTACTCGGGTCTGATCTACCAGGCGATGGCCTTTCCCATCGACATGTTCCCGGTCTTGTTCGCGATCCCCCGCACGTCGGGCTGGCTCGCGCACTGGCAGGAGCTACTCGAACAGGACTCCCGGATCTCGCGCCCGCGCCAGCTGTACATCGGCGAGGCCGAGCGGAAGTACGTACCGATCGACAACCGCGAGTAGATGTTCGCCGTCACGATCGTTGACGGCAGGCTCGAGTGGCGAGAGCACCCAGATCCCGTGCCCGGGACCGGAGAACTACTCGTCGCAGTCCGAGCGGCGGGGCTCAACGGCGCGGACCTCATGCAACACGCCGGCTTCTACCCCGCGCCGCCTGGCAGTCCGAGCGACATCCCGGGCCTCGAGCTCGCCGGTGAGGTGGTGGCGATCGGCGACGCCGTCAGTCGGTTCGCGGTCGGTGATGGCGTCATGGCGGTCGTGGGCGGGGGCGGCCAGGCCGAGCTGGCCACCGTCCACGAGCGCGCCGCGATCGCGGTGCCCGCTGGCGTTGGCTGGGCCGAGGCCGGGGGCTTCCCGGAGGTCTTCACGACCGCGCACGACGCTCTCTTCACCCAGTGCGGCTTGTCGTCCGGTGAACGGGTATGCGTGCACGGGGCCGCGGGCGGCGTCGGCATCGCCGGCCTGCAGCTCGCGCTCGCCGCGGGCGCCCTCGTGGTCGCAACGGTCCGCAACGAGGAGCTGCGACCGGCTGTCGCCGCGTTCGGGCCCGATGTCTGCGCGCCGGACCAGTTCGTCGAGCGGGGACCGTTCGACGTCGTGCTCGAGCTCGTGGGTGGTCCCAACATCCCGGGCGACCTCGAGGCACTCGCGATCGGCGGACGCATCGCGGTGATCGGGGTCGGTGGGGGCGGCGAAGCCACGTTCGCTCTCCATGCGCTGATGGCCAAGCGCGGTCGCATCCACGGGTCGACCTTGCGCGTTCGGCCGCTCGAGGAGAAGGCCATCGCGGCGCAACTGATGGAGCGCCGGGTCGTTCCCCACTTGGCCTCGGGCGCAATACGTGTGCCGGTGGCGGCCACGTACACCATGCCCGACGCGACGTCGGCGTACGAACGCTTCGCCGCCGGAGCGAAGCTCGGCAAGATCGTCCTCGTCACAGAATGACGACCGTGGTCGAGTTCGGGCCCGGCGACGAGATCCTCGTCGTCGAACTTCGTTCGACGTAGGTCGGGTCTCGTAACCTCCGGCCCGGATGGACTTCGCGCTCCCCGACGAGCTGCAGTCGCTGCACGACGAGGCGACCGAGCTGGCCCGTTCCGTCGCGGCCGAGCGCGACTTCCCCGAGGACTCGTGGATCGTCGGCCACGACGCTGCGTTCGCGAAGGAACTCGGCGCCCGCGGGTGGCTCGGGATGACCTGGCCGGTCGAGGAGGGCGGGCACGGCCGTACCGCACTCGAGCGGTTCATCGTGTTCGAGGCGCTCATCGCCAACGGCGCGCCTGTCGCCGCGAGCTGGTTCGCCGATCGCCAGATGGGGCCGACGTTGCTGCAGTTCGGCACCCCCGAACAGCGACGCCGCTGGCTGCCCGACATCGTCGCGGGCGAGTCGATGTGGTGCATCGGCATGAGCGAGCCGGACGCCGGTAGCGACGTTGCGTCACTGCGCACGAGGGCTGTTCGCGACGGCGACAGCTGGATCGTCGACGGCCAGAAGGTGTGGACGAGCGGCGCCGCGTTCTCCGACTGGTGCTATCTCGTCGCCCGCACCGATCCGGAGGCGCCGAAGCACGCCGCGCTGTCCGAGCTGATCGTCGACATGCGATCGCCCGGCATCTCCGTGAGCCCGATCGAGGACATGACGTCGAACCGGCACTTCTGCGAGGTGTCATTCGAAGGCGTTCGGGTGCCGGCCGATCATCTCGTCGGCGAGGAGAACAACAGCTTTCGCCAGCTGATGCGTCAGATGGAGCACGAGCGCGGCGGCATCGACCGGCTCGTGTCGAACTACGCGCTCTACCGCGACGTGATGGCGTCACCCTTCGTCGACCGCGCCGATCCCGTCGTGCGCCAGGAGCTCGCGGCGATCGAGACGAGCTACCGCATCGGCCGCCTCCTCGTGCTGCGCGAGACCTTGCGCCAGGCGCCCGCCGGATTCTCCGCCGCGACGAAGACGTTCGGAACCGAGTTCGAGCAGCGCCTCGCGTCGTTCTGCACCCGGATGCTCGGCCCGCGCGCGCTGCTCTGGGGCGCGGAGAACGGGCTCGGCGCCCGCGCCGCTCGCGCCCTTTGCTACTCGCCTGCGTACACGATCATGGGCGGCACTGCCCAGATCCTGCGCAACGTCCTCGGCGAGCGGGTGCTGGGCCTCCCCCGCTGACGCTCCTGCTGGTACACGTGGGTCGAAGATCGTTACGGTTCGGCGCATGACGATCGCTTCGACGACGGCAGGCAAAGTCCAGGGCTTGGACAAGGACGGCGTGCTGCAGTTCCGCGGTGTGCGCTTTGCGACCGCTGAGCGCTTCCGGGCGCCGCACGCGGTCGAACCCTGGAACGACCTGTACGACGCCACCGCGTTCCGGCCGATCATGCCGCAGAACCCGTCCGGCCTGGAGTCGATGCTCGGCAAGTCCGACACCACTCCGATGGACGAGAACGCCCTGTACCTCAACGTGTTCACGCCCGCCGCCGACGACAGTGGACGTCCCGTGATGGTGTGGATCCACGGCGGTGCCTTCACCGCAGGCGCGGGTTCGATCCCCTGGTACAGCGGGGCGCACCTCGCCGGGAAGGGCGACGTGGTGGTGGTCACGATCAACTACCGGCTCGGGTCGTTCGGCTTCCTACACCTCGACGACGTGCTCGGCGCGGAGTTCGCCGGCTCCGGGAACCTCGGCCTGCGCGATCAGATCGCGGCTATCTCGTGGGTTCGCGACAACATCGCTTCGTTCGGCGGCGATCCGCTGAACATCACGTTGTTCGGAGAATCTGCCGGCGGTATGAGCGTTGCCACGCTTCTCGGCGTGACCGGCGTGCCAGAGATGATCCGCAACGCGATCCCGCAGAGCGGCGCAGCCGACGCGGTGAAGGATGTCGAGTCCGCCGCCGCGGTCACGGCTGCGATGCTCGACGAGCTCGGTCTGGACGCCGGCAGCGCCTACGCCCTACTCGAGCTACCGGTGGCGCAGCTGCTCGCCGCGCAGGAGACGATGACGGCACGGCTCGGGGGCGCGGGCGCGTTGCGACTTCCGTTCGCCCCGGTCGTCGACGGCGTCGTCGTGACGTCGCGTCCCCGTGAGGCGGTGCGGGCCGGCGCGGCCGCGCACGTGCACCTGCTGGTGGGTACGACCTCCGAGGAGTACAAGCTCTTCAGCCTGATGGAGCGCGCGAACGGTGCGCTCGACGATCAGCACCTGCTCGCGCGCGTCGGCCGCGTCGTCGGCGCGGAGCGCGCGGCGGTCGTCATCGACGTCTACCGGTCGAGCCGACCGGGCGCGACCAACGACGACGTGTGGTGCGACCTGGCGACCGACTGGATCTTCCGCATCCCTGCCATCCGCCTCGCCGAGGCCCAGGCGCCGAACCAACCCGACACGTACTCGTATCTCTTCACGTACCGCTCGACGGCCTTCGGCGGCGCGCTCGGCGCGTGCCACGCCATCGAGGTGCCGTTCGCCTTCGACAACCTCGACCGTCGGGGGGTCGACGTGCTGCTCGGCGGCATCGACGACGACACCCACGCGCTGGCCGCCGCGACGGCGAGCGCATGGCTCGCGATGGCGCGCGCCGGCACGCCGCAGCACGAGGGTCTTCCCACGTGGCCGCGATACTCCGAGGACCACCGTGCGGTGATGGAGCTCGGCACGACACGGGCCGTGCTCCAGGACCCCGGTGCGGCCGAGCGTCAGGTCTGGGCCGAGCTGTTCGCCTGAGCGAGCAGTCGCTCCACATCCGCCACGGACGGGAGCGACGCAAAGGCCCCGTGGACCGTCACGGCGTGCGCTCCCGCGGCGGCCGCCCGGCGCAG
>DASZHU010000322.1:0-3437 GCA_035937605.1 Acidimicrobiales bacterium
GACGAGTTCGACACCGCGGCGTTCAACATCCTGGCGCCGAACATCCGCGACGCGTTTCACCTCACCGTGCTGGCGTTCGGCACCATCGTCGTCGTCAACCTGACGATCGTGCTGCTCCTCGCGGTGCCGGTCGGGCACTACGGCGACCGCTTGCCGCGGCGCAAACTCGTGATCGCGGGCGCGATCATCGCCGGCGTCTTCTCGTGCCTCACGGGCGTGGCGCCAGTGCTCTTCCTGCTCGTTCTGTTCCGGCTCGGCAATGGCGTGGGCCGTCTCCTGAACGACACGATCCACACGTCGCTGCTCGCCGACTACTACAAGCCGAACGATCGCCCGCGCGTGTTCGGCGCCCACCGGAACGCGACCTACTTCGGCACGATCGTGGGCTCCGCGGTCGCGGGCGTCGCCGCGTACCTCGGCGGCTGGCGGCTCGCGTTCATCATCCTCCTGGTACCGATCGTGGTGGTTGCACTCATCGGCGCAACCAAGCTGCACGAGCCGGTGCGGGGCGGCACGGACGATCCCAACGCCGCGCTGGTCGCCGAGGAAGAGGAGCCGGTTCCGTTCTCCGAGGCGCGACGGATCCTCTTCTCGGTGAAGACACTGCGCCGGCAGTTCGTGGCGTGGTTCTTCCTCGGAGCGGGCCTCATCCCTCTCGCCTACCTGCTGCCGCTCTTCCTGGAGAAGGACTTCGGCGTCAACGAGCTCGGACGAGGTGTGGTCGGCGCAGTGAACGCCGCCGCGACCTTCATCGGCATCCAGATAGCCGGCAAGCGCACCGTCGCGTGGATGGCGAAGGGCATGGGCGAGCCACTCAAGCGCGCCGGCCTCGCGCTCGGGTCGGTCGGTATCGGGATCTTCCTCATCGCGATCTCGCCGACGCTGCCCCTCGTGCTCGTGATCGGCCTGGTCACCAGCTTCATCGTGGGTTGGTTCTTCCCCGGCTTCTACGCCACGCAGGCGCTCGTGTCCCCCGCCCGAGTACGGACGCTCTCGTTCAGCTTCGGTTCGCTGTTCCTCGTGGCCGGTGTGTGGGCGCTCTATTTCCTGCCCGGGTTCGCCGCGGTGGCGGACTCGAACGGCAACCGCTGGGGGCTCGCGATCACCGCGCCGTACTGGATCATCTGTGGTCTGGTGCTGCGGTCCGGTCACAAGTACGTGGCCGACGACACGATGCAGGCGATGTCGTTGCTGTCCCTGCAAGCCGACCTGCGCAAGGAGCGGCTGCAGGCCGCTGAGGGGTCGGGCAACCTGCTCGTGTGTCGCGGCGTCGAAGTCGCGTACGACCAGGTGCAGGTGCTGTTCGGCGTCGACATGGACGTGAAGGCAGGCGAATGCGTTGCCCTGCTCGGCACCAACGGAGCCGGGAAGTCAACACTTCTCAAGGCGATCAGCGGTGTCGTCGATCCGATCGGCGGCGTCGTCTTCTTCGATGGGCGCGACATCACGCATGCCGACGGCGTCGCCACGACGAAGGCCGGCGTGATCCAGGTGCCCGGCGGCAAGGCCGTGTTCCCGACCCTGACCGTTGCGGAGCATCTGCGCGCCGGAGGCTGGCTGTACCGCGACGACCCGGAGTACCTCAAGGCCGCGACCGAGGAGGTGCTCACGACCTTCCCGCGCCTACGCGAGCGCTACGACCAGATGGCCGGGAACCTGTCAGGCGGCGAGCAGCAGATGCTCGCGCTCGGCATGGCGTTCATCGCCAAGCCGAAGCTGCTGATGATCGACGAGCTGTCGCTCGGCCTCGCGCCGACGATCGTCGAGATGCTGCTCGGCATCGTGCGCCGCATCCAAGACAACGGCACTGCGATCATCCTCGTCGAGCAGTCGATCAACGTCGCGCTGACCGTCGCCGACCGCGCGTACTTCATGGAGAAGGGTGAGGTTCGCTTCGAAGGCTCCACCGCAGAGCTACTCGAACGCGACGACATCGTGCGTTCCGTGTTCCTCGAAGGCGCGACGAAGGCGAACGGACACGACGGCACCGGCGCCGGCAATGGCAAGCGCCCGACTCCGGCCGTCGCCCGCCGCGAGCTCACCGACCTCACCGAGCGGCCGATTGCCCTCGACGTACGGGCGATCGTGAAGTCCTTCGGCGGCATCCGCGCCGTCGACGACGCCAGCTTCGTGCTGCGCGAGGGCGAGATCCTTGGTCTGATCGGCCCGAACGGCGCCGGCAAGACGACGATCTTCGACCTCGTGTCCGGCTTCCTGATCCCGGATCGCGGGCGCATCCTCCTCGGTGAGGTCGATGTGACCAAGATGTCGCCCGACAAGCGGGCGTGGCTGCGACTCGGGCGTTCGTTCCAGGATGCAAGGCTCATTCCCTCGCTGACCGTTGCCGAGAACATGGCACTCGGGTTCGAGCGCCATCTCGAGATTCGAGACCACATCGCTGCGATGCTGGGGCTGCCGGGTGTGGTCGAGCTCGAGGAGCATGTGTGCTGGTCCGTGAACGACCTCATCGAGCTCATGGGCCTCGGCGCGTTCCGCGACAAGTTCGTGCGGGAGCTGTCGACCGGCAGCCGCCGCATCGTCGACCTCGCGATGTGCATCGCCCACGATCCGAAGGTGCTGCTGCTCGACGAACCGTCGTCAGGCATCGCCCAGCGCGAAACCGAAGCGCTCGGTCCCCTGCTGCAACGGATCCAGGCCGAGACGGGCTGCGCGTTGCTGGTGATCGAGCACGACATGCCGCTGATCACCTCGATCTCGGATCGGATGATCGCCCTCGAGTTGGGTCACCCGATCGTGGAGGGAACGCCCGAGGAAGTGGTCCGAGATCCGCGCGTCGTGTCGTCGTATCTCGGCGGCGATCTCGCCTCGATCAATCGGTCCGGGGGCGCGCCTTCGTCGGCGCCGGTCGCGTCCGACGGCGGGATCAAGGTGCGTCGGCGGAGGCCACTGATCGCGGAGGGACGCAAGTGAGTCGCAGAGCACGTCGCAACATCGCCAGGACCGCGGCGCTCGCGCTGGTGGCCGTGTCGCTGTTGCTGACCGGCAGCGCAACGTCCGCCGCCGCGGACGGACCGGCCGCGACACTGTCCGCCAAGGGGTGGTGGTCGCAGCTGCCAGTTGCACCCCCCAACGCGTCGAAGGGTCAGCTCGTCGTGCAGGGCAACCCGGCCGACAAGTCGGGCACCGCGTACTCTGCCGTGCGTTACACGGTCGACGCATCGCACACGGTGCAGTCGCTCACGTTGAAGGTCGGCACGAACGGCGACCAAGGCGGAGCGACGGCGGTGCTATTGGCCTGCCAGACGGGCTCGGCATGGACACCAGCCGACGGCGGACCGATATCGGCCGCGCCGAAGGTCACGTCGAAGTGCATCAACGGGCAACGGGCCACCGACGGCAACAGCTGGACGTTCGCCATCGGCTCGTTGCAGCTCGACACCGTGGTGGACGTCGCGATCGTGCCCGGCGCGGATGCG
>DASZHU010000323.1:0-9705 GCA_035937605.1 Acidimicrobiales bacterium
AGGGTTGGTGGTGCACATGCCGCCGCACTCGGCGGTCTTGGCCGCGTGCCACGTCGGCCCCGGAGGACAGCCGCGCTGTAGCGCTACGGCCGCGATCACCGCCGTGTCCGTGGCTCGTCCTGCAAGCACGACATCAGCACCGCGCTCGAGCGCGTCCACGATCGGTTCGTGTCCCATCAGCCCGACGATGCGCTCGCAACGAGCGATCGTCGATTCGTCAAGAGGGCCAGCGGGTTCGAGGGATGCGATCCGCCCGGCATCCAGCTTCGTGGTCAATGTGTCTCGCTGTTGTTCGCTGTACAGGCGCGCCACTCTTGGCGCCAGGCCCTCATCTCGGGCGATGCGGTCGACTATCGATGCCACCCAGTCGACGCCGTCATCGGTACCGCCGGTGCCGCACGACCCGACCACCACCGGGATCCCGGCGGCCTTCGCCGGGTGGAGCAGCATGCGCAGGTCGCGGGCCACGGCTTCGTCGGTGGTCTTGGGTGTGCCGGTCGCGAGGTAGTACGGGCCCGAGTCCGTGGAGCCCCCGTCGACTGCGATCGCGTCGGCACCGAGATCGATCCCGCGTTGCACCGTGTGCGCCGGGAAGCCCCCGCCGAGCATCCCGGTCGGCACCAGGACGCGTGCGAGCGGATCGTTCACCGTCGTCGGGTGCGGGTGGCGTTGTCGAGCGACACGACGAGGAGCGCAGCAACCGCAACCGGGAGGAGCCACCACCAGTTCGCGCCCCGCCCGGCTACGAAGTACACGAGCGCGATGACTGCAGTCACGCCAGCGGCGACGCGCCAATCGTCACCGATGATGAAGTCGTACCAGAACTTCCCGAACGTACGGAGGTGGTTCACGCGACGGCTCCGGTCAACTCGACGCGATCATGGCGCCGGCGCAATGCCGTCGTCAGCACCATGCTGACGACGAGCACGTAGCCGAGCAGCGCGAGTAACGCAGCGTCGCTTCCCGGCCAGTTGATCCCGGCGCCCTCACCCGCCCAGAACATCCCGAACGTCGTGAGCATGACCCCGACCGCGTACTTCATGGTGTTCTCGGGAACCTGACTGAGCGGGCGGTGCACCGCCAATCCGACCAGGAGGACGACGACCGCGGCCGCCGCAGCGCCAACGGCGGCGAGCGCGACGTTGTGTTGCGCGCCACCAAAGGTCACCACGATGAACGCCACCTCGAGACCTTCGAGGAACACGCCCTTGAACGAGACCGTGAACGTGTACCAGTCCATGCCGCCGCCATCGACAGCCGCGGCGCGCGCCGCTCGTTGCTCCTCGGCGAAGATGGCCTGCTCGTCGTGCAAGGCCTTGAATCCGCTCGCTCGCAGAATCGCCTTGCGCAGCCATTGCAGCCCGAACACCAACAGCAGACCGCCGACGAACAAGCGCAGGCTGTCGATCGGCAGCACCGCAAGCGCGGGACCGAGCGCGGCCACCACCACCGTCAACGCCGCCAACGCGGCGCCCGTGCCGATGATCGCGGACCGCCAGCCGCGGGTGACACCGACCGCGAGCACGATGGTGAGCGCCTCGACCATCTCGACCGCGCACGCCAGGAACGACGCCGCGACCAACAAGACCTCGTGCATCAGTCGGCTCCCGGCTTGGTGTAGTGTTTACTACGATGTCTAAAGATCATGACGAGAACACTACAGACAGCCCGAGCGCGCGTCTAGACCGGATCACCAGCAAGGCCGAGCGGCGGGTGGCCGAGTACCTCGTGCGTGCCGGACCGCGGGCCGCCGCGCTCTCTGCGCAGGAGATTGGCGACGCAACGGGCACCAGCGACGCGACCGTGGTGCGCACGGCCAAGACGCTCGGCTACGCCAACCTGCGGGAACTGCGCCGCGCACTGGCGAACGACGAGGAACCGGACTTGTCGACCCGGTTGCATGCGACCATCAGCGAGAGCCCGAGCGCCCACGACATCCTCGTTCATGCCGTCGACGGCCAACTCGACGCGCTCAACTCTCTTCTACGCCGGGTGCCGGCGGCCGACTTCGACCGCGCCGCAAATGTGCTCGCCGGCGCGGCCCACATCTGGTGGTGCGGTACCGGCCCCTCCGCCCATCTGGCCAGCTACGCCGCGTTCCTGTGCCGGCGGCTCGGCGCGTCATCGGGCGCGCTCACGCACTCCGGTACCGACCACGCCGACGAACTACTCGCGTTGCGCGCCGATCATGCCATCGTCGTGCTCGCGTACGGACGGGTCCACCCCTACGTGCGCGTTCTTCTGCAGCGAGCCGCGGAGCTCCGCACGTCGGTCGTGCTGATCACCGACACGCTGGGCCGCAGCCTCACGTCGTCGGTAGAGGTGCAGCTCACCGCGGGGCGCGGCGCATCACGCTTGTTCGCCACCCACGGCCCAACGATCGTGTTGCTCGAAGCCCTGGTGCTCACGATCGCCGCGGCCGATCCCGACCAGTCCGACACCAGCCTCGCCACGCTCAACGACCTACGACAGTCCCTCGCCGGCCGACGTCTCGACGTCGACCCTGACTGATTCGTAGCGTCACCCAACGACAACGTCACCAGGCGGGAGTTCGATCGGCACGTCCACCGATTCAACCGATCGCGCGTTCGCGGGGCCAGGGTCAGCCGGGTACGCGTGCGAGGTGCGGCGGTTGGCGCCCCGCCAGTAGCCATCCCGTCATGGCCGCGAGGATCGGTAGCCCGACTGCGAGCAGCAGAAGGTTGCCCGTGGGCGGCGACGAGAGGCGCGACAGATCGCTGCGGTAGGCGGCGACGATCGCGATGTACGCGCCTGCCGACGCCAGCACGACGCCGACGATGGCGAGCGCGGCTGCCGCAGTAGCGGTGACGGCGCGCCGCGTTCGGCGGGGCGCGCCGACGGCGGTCATCGTGCGGACGTCGGCGGCCGCCTCGCCGCGGATCAGGCCGAGCGTCATCGCGAGGATCGCGAGTGCAAGCACCGCGCCGACGATGGTCGCGGTTCGACCGAGCGTCGCGACTCGGTCTTTCGTGTCGCGTGTGTCGACCACGAGGCCAGCGGCATCAGCGGCTCGGCGAGCGGCGGAGACCTGGGCGTGCGTGAGCGGTCGGCTCGATTCGATGAGCCATCCTGCGCGGACCTCCGTCCAGCCGTGGCGTTGCATGGCGGATGCGGTGATCAGCGCACGCGGCCCGTCACCGTACGGTGAGAGCTCGGCATGCTGCGCCGGAGTGGTGACGGTCCCAGGCGGGGGACGCGCCGATACATCGAGCAGAACGACACCGGACTGGTTGGTAAGCAGATCGGTTTCGGGTCGGATCGTCGATGGGTCGATTCCGTAGTGGGCGAGCACCGTCGGCGTGGCGACGTACGCAGGACCGCCGTCTTGGAAACCGCCCCCGTGGTCCACGGGGGTCGCCACCATGACCGGTTCCGGCACCCGCGTCCCCGTCGCGGACGGCTCGGCGAGGTCGAGCGGCACGGGCGATGCTGCCCCGATTGCCTGTGCGAGCGACGTCATCGCAGTGTCCAGCGACGCCACGTCGGTCGGCGTGATCGTCTTGGCGAACGGACCGTTCGTCGTTCCGGCCGACACGAGCAGTTGGCGATCGGAGAGATTGCCAGGACCTTGCTCGTCGACCGACGCCTTGGCGACGACCGCGGTGGCGACCGCGATGGCGAGAGCCAGGGTGATCGCGGCGAGCGCGGCTGCGGCGCGTGCCTGGAACCGCGCCAGGTCGCGCAGCGCAAGACGGGCCCCGAAGGGCAACCGTCGCGCCGGCACGGCGAGGAGGCGGATTGCCGACGGCGCGATGAGGACCGTCCCGGCGATCACCGCGAGGAGCCCGATGATCATCAGCCACGGCTTCACGGCTGTGTTGCCGGGCTTCGCCTGCGCGATCGCGACCACGCCGCCGGCGAGCGCGATTGCGGCGAGCGCGGCCGAGCGGTGCACGGCGAGCGGGGGCGACGGGCGTTGCGACAGCGCCGACATGACCGGAATGCGTGCGACCGTTCGCGCCGGCCACCACGCGGCCGTCACCGCCGCGATGATCGCGAGCACGATGCCGAGCGCGAGCAACTCCCAGGGTACGTCGAGCCGGTCGATCCGATGTGCGGACGCACGCTCGACCGTCGGCACAGTGATGAACCACGCAAGAAGGCCCACGACCGTCCCTATGGCGGCGGAGGCGAGCCCCACCAAGGCACCAGTTACGACCAGCGGCATGCGCAGCTGCCGATCGGTGGCGCCGAGCGCGGCCATCAGCCCGAGCTGGCGTTGCCGTCTCTGCGCGACGACGAGGAATCCGCTGGCGGCGACGAGGCCGACGAGGGCCATCGACGCGGTCACCGCGGCGATGACGAGCACGATCACGCCGGAGTTGTCGTCGCCGAGGGAGACGACATCGATCTGCGGTGACGCGCCTCCCGCTGGTGTGCCGCGAGCCTGAGGTACGGCGCCGAGCAGCACGATCAGCGTCTCGTTCGGCAACGGCGTCGATGGTGCGACGAGCGCGAAGCGATCGTCCAAATTGCGTGGGTTCTCGACGAGACCGACCACAGTCCATGACGTCTGCACGAGGACGACCTGGCTGCCGACATGCGCGTCGAGCGCGTCAGCGATGCTGCTCGTCAGCGCAACCTCGCCGGCGGCGGTCGGGTAACGCCCCGAGCGCAGCGCCAGCGTGGAGTGGCTGTACACGCCGTTCGGGTCCTGGGCGCGAAGGTCGACGGCACCAGCGAGGCCCGCAAGTGTTGTCGACGTGTGCGGCACGACCTCGTACGCGCCGAAGCGCGCGGTGATGGCGGCCAGTTGACTCTTCACGGCGCTCGGATCCTGCGGGTCGATGCGCGCCATCGCCTTGGCGTCCCCGAGCGTGCTTCGGGCCTTCGAACCGCCGTTGACCGCGACCGTCGAAGTCCACACGGTTCCCGCGACGGCGATCGTCAGCAACGTGAGCGTGAGCAGCTGCTGACGCCACTCGCGACGGAACAGTCGCCACGCCCATCGCACGATCGCGCGGCGAGCGGGTCCGGCGGCACTCCTGGTCGGATCGCTCATCTCGGTGGGCTCGGAGCGCCGGCCAGGAGAGTCTCTGGGCCAGGAGCCGGCGCCGTCTCGTCGATGATGCGTCCGTCACGAAGGAACACGACGCGGTCGGCCCACGACGCGAGCTGCGCGTCGTGCGTTACGAGGATGGCGGCCGCGCCGCGCCGCGTGATCTTGCGCAGCAGGCGGAGCACGCCCTCCCCGTTGACGGTGTCGAGCGCGCCGGTCGGCTCGTCCGCGAGGAGGAGTCTTCGATCGCCGACGATCGCGCGCGCGATCGCGACACGCTGGCGCTCTCCGCCCGACAGGTCGTCGGGGAACGCGTCGGCGCGAGTCGTCAGGTCGAGCACCTCGAGTGCTTCGAGAGCCGACGTCCTGGCATCACGAGCCTTCGTGCCGTCGAGCTCGAGCGGCATCGCGACGTTCTCGACCGCGGTGAGCCCAGCAAGCAGGTTGAACTCTTGGAACACGAACCCGATCGTCCGCCGGCGCAGCCGCGCCCTGTCCTTGTGCGACATCGTCCCGAGCGGCGCGCCGTCGACCGCGACAGTGCCGCTGGTGGCGTCTTCCAGACTCCCGGCGACGGTCAGGAGCGAGCTCTTGCCCGAACCACTTGGGCCCATGACCGCAACCAGCTCACCTGCCGACACTTCGAGATCAATGCGGTCGAGCGCTTGCACCCGTGAGGCACCGTCGCCGTAGACCTTCGACACCTTGTGCATGGCGAGCAACGCGCTCATACAGGTGCCCCCAGTCGACCGGCACCGGCACGCTTGATCGTGCGGTCGACGACCGACGAGCTCAACGGTGCACGACGTAAGCGGGCATCGGTTGCATCCAGCCAACGCACGGCGGCCTCGAGACGGAACAGCTGCGCGTCGACGACGACCGCAAGAGCAACGTCATCTTCGGGCGCGTCGGCCTTCACCTTGGTGTAGCGCTGCATCAACTCGACGAGATGCTTCCGTTGGTGCTGGATGACCTCGTGCACGTCAACCTTCGGCACCTGCGCGGCGACGAGCACCTTGATGAGCAACTCGTCGCGCGGCGGTGGTGACTCGGAAGCCGGAGCCCGCAGCCATCCGACCAGCTCGCGTCTCCCGGCGGCGGTGATCGCGTAGCCCTTCTGGGGACCGTCCGCGCCGTCCTTGGCGTTGACCAGACCGTCCCGCTCGAGCCGCTGCAACGTCGTGTACACCTGCCCGATGTTCAGGGGCCAGACCTCGCCCGTCCGGGCCTCGAACTCGTCGCGGAGTTGTAGGCCGTACTTGGGGCCATCACTCAGCAGCGCCAGCAGCGCATGTCGCACGCTCATCGTCGGTCGATCCAGCAAGCCATATCGAGTAGCATACTGCGTATACACCGTGCGGTGTGCGGGTCTCACCCAGCGGCATCGAGCCGGTAACCGCGGCGCGGAACCACACGGATCGCGCTGCCCAGAGGTCCGAGGCGGCGTCGGATGCGGCCGATGGTGACCTCGACCACGTGCGTGTCGCCGTTGGCGTCGCCCCACACGCCGTGCAGCAGGTCGGCTTTGGTCAGGACGGCGCCCGGTCGGGCCGCCAGGAACCCGAGCAGCCGCGCTTCGGTGTCGCTGAGCTCGATGCAGCGATCGCCGACACGAACCATCGTTCCCCGGAGCGAAAGCGTCGTGTCGTCCGCCATCGTGATGAGTTGCGCACGCGCGATGAGACCGTCGGTGACCGCGCGTATGAGTGGGCCAAGCCGCGCCGCGGTGGGGACGACACAGTCGGTGATGCCCTCTGCGTCGGCCGATTCCGCGCACACTGGACCGACACAACCGACCGTGACGTCCGGGCTGTTGAGCGTGGCGCGCAGCGTCTCGGCGAGATCGTGCTTTCGTGCGATCTCGATCAGATTGCGCAGAGCCGGCCCACTCGTGAACGTGACCGCGTGCACCCGTCCACTCACCACGCCGTCGATCAGCCGTCGCGCCGGTGTCGCGTCCTGCGGCAAGCGCCACTCGTAGATCGGGATCTCGATGACGTGGGCGCCTGCGGCTCGCAGTCGATCGGCTTCGGCAGACAGCTCACCCCCATCGCGCTGAAAGGCGACGCGCCGTCCCTCGAGCGGGCACGAGAGAACGTGGTCCACGACCTCTCGAAGTCGCTCGCCGATGGCGCGGTACGCGACCTCGAGCCCGGCCGCGTGGATCGCACCCGATGCCTTCGGACCGCGTGCGTGGATCGCGGCAGGTTGCAGCGCGGCAAACAGCGCGGCGCCGAGCCCCCAACTCTCGGCGGCCGCGAACCACGAGCGGATGCCGATGCCCGTGTTGGCGACAAGATGATCGGGCGGCCGCGCGATCAGGTCTTCGGTCGCGTCGCGCAGTCGCTGCTCCGAGCCGAGGGGCAGCGTACGGATCGACGGTCCGTGCACGATTGATGCGCCACGCCGACGGAGCAGCTCGGCCTGCTCCTCCCACCGGCGATCGGCGGTGACCCCGACGCAGAAGCCCTCGAGGGGAAGCTCGGTCACTCGGACGAGGGTGTCAGCGCCCTGTTTCTCATCCGTTTCGGGCCGATGACGGGCTCAATGCGCACGGCACACTGCTTGTAGTTCGGCTCACGTGAGATCGGATCGAAGTCGTCGTCGGTGAGCCGGTTGGCACAGGCCTCGTCGTAGTGGAACGGAATGAAGACTTCACCACGGCGGACGATCGACGTCGACCGCACGACGAGGCGATCGATCGCTCCTCGAGACGACTCGACTCGAACGACCTCCCCCGAACGGACACCGAGTCGTCGCGCGTCCTCCGGGTTCATCTCGATCCAAGCATGCGGTGCGAGTCGCTCCAGAATCGGCACTCGTCCTGTCTTCGTACGCGTGTGCCAGTGCTCGACGGTTCGACCCGTGTTCAAGGTGAACGGGAACTCGCGTCGCGGTAGATCCCGAACCGGTTGCGGATCGACAACGCGTAGCTGCACGCGACCATCGGCGGTTCTGAACTGGCCATCGGCGTAGAGCCGTGCCGTGCCGTCGGGCCACTGCACACCGCCTTCTTCGTCGATGCGCTCGTATGTGATGCCGCTGTAGTCGCACAGACGTCCCGACGACACCCGTCGCCATTCGTCGAATGCGTCAGCGGGTGTCTGCCAACCCCGGAACAGTTCGTCTCGGACTCCGAGGCGATCCGCGATCGCGAGAAAGATGTCGAAGTCGGGGCGCGCCTCACCCGGCGGAGCGACGGCGGCGCGCACGCGAGACACACGTCGCTCGGAGTTCGTGAAGGTGCCGTCCTTTTCGCCCCAGATGGCGGCGGGCAGCACCACGTGCGCCATTGCCGTGGTCGGGGTCTCGAAGCCGTCTTGCACGACGAACAAGTCGAGCCGGTCGAGCGCGTCCTCGAGCACGTCACGATTCGGGAACGACACCACCGGGTTGGTCCCGATCACCCAGAGCGCCTTGATGCGCCCGCTGCCGACGGCATTGACGATGTCGGGGTACGCGCGGCCGCGTTCCGCCGGCAGCCGCGATTCGTCCAGCGCCCACAGCGCGGCCAGGTCGGCCCGTGCGGTTGGATCGTCGTATGCGCGATAGCCGGGCATCGAGGCGGTGAAGCCGCTTTCGCGCGTGCCCATCGCGTTGCACTGTCCGGTGATCGAGAAAGGCGCCGCGCCCGGTTTGCCGATATTGCCGGTGATGGCGGCGAGCGTGCACAACAGCGCCACCGTCTCGGTCCCCTGCGTCGAATGGTTCACGCCCATCGTCCAGGCGATGACGCAACGCTCGGCTCGGCCGATGCGGCGGGCAACGTCGATGAGAACGCGCCCGTCGACACCACACTCACGGGCGACGCGATCGACGTCATAGGCGACGACGTGCGCGGCGAGATCGTCGAAACCGGTGGTGTGGGCGTCGACGTACTCGCGGTCGATGAGATCTTCTTCGATGAGGATCTTGATGATCCCGTTGACGAGTGTGATGTCGGTCCGGGGCCGCACGGGAAGGTGGACATCGGCGATCATCGCCGTCTTCGTGACCCGAGGATCGACGACGATCACCTGTGCACCGGTGCCGCGACCCTCGAGCACGCGGGGCGCGAGCAGTGGGTGGTTGTCGGCGATGTTCGCGCCGACGAGGACGATGACGTCGGCGGCGGCGAAGTCGTCGTAGTTGCCGGGCGGCCCGTCGCTGCCGAGTGCCAGCTTGTAGCCCGAGACGGCGCTGGCCATGCACAGTGTGGTGTTGCCGTCGTAGTGACGGATGCCGAACCCGAGCCTCACGAGCTTGCCGAGCGTGTAGAACTCCTCGGTCACGAGTTGTCCGGTGGACACGACGGCGACCGCGTCGGGGCCATGGTTCTCGAGCGCGTGCGCGAATCCGTCGACGACACGGTCGATGGCGTCGTCCCATGACGCCGGTCGTCCGTCGACGATCGGAGCGGTGAGCCGACCGGGCGCCGACAGCGTCTGGTGCTCGGTCAACCCTTTCGGGCACAGCCGTCCCCGGTTCACGGGATGGTCGGGATCGCCCCGGGAAGCAACAGCGCGTCCGTCGCGCACGCCGAGCAACATTCCGCATCCGACGGAGCAGTAGCCGCACGTGGTCCGCACCCACCGGTCGGCGACACGACTCTCGCTGGTGGGACCGAAGCGCTCGTCGACGCCGTACGCGTATCGGTCGTCGCCGTGATTGATACCGAGGAGCTCGGAGATCGATCTCATGACGCG
>DASZHU010000324.1:0-3893 GCA_035937605.1 Acidimicrobiales bacterium
CGTCGCGGCCGTCGGCTTCTTCTCGACCGACGCGATCAACTCTCCGTACCAACGACCGTGGAACTGGGGGCGAGAGGACGCGTCCGACCAGGCGCGCCACGAGGTGGCGGATTCGTTGCCCTCATCGATCGCCGTCCGCGCGTCGTCGACGATGCTGCCCCTCCTGGCCGAACGCCAGCACGTCTACGCGCTCGATGCCAGACCGAGCGCCGCCGACGCGACTCGCGACGTGAACCGCGTCGTCATAACCGCGCAGGACGTGAGCTGGACCGCCGATCAGTGGAAGCAGTTCAGCGGGGGGATGGCCCGCGCCCAGTTCGTGCTCGTCTACGACCGCGACGGCGTGAAGCTCTACACGCGGCTCTCGGCCGCGTAGCCCGCGTCGGCGAGCGCTCGCCGAAGCGCGGTCGCGGCGGCGTCGAGCTGTTCATCGGTCACGTTCGAGTCGGCGTTGCCGAAGTGCAGATCGGTTTCACTGTCGATCGGCACTGCGTGGAGGTGACAATGCGGAACCTCGAGCCCGGCGATGATGAGCCCGATACGCAACGGATGGAACGCTGTCTCCTGCGCGCGTCCGATGCGCTGCGCCACCACCATCAGATGGGCGGCAAGATCGGGAGCGAGGTCGGTCCACTTGTCGACCTCGGCGACGGGCACGATGAGCGCGTGCCCCGGCCGCAGTGGCGCGATGGACAGGAAGGCGACGCACTCGTCGTCGCGCCAGACGAAATTGCCGGGCAGCTCGCCGGCGATGATGCGGGAGAAGAGCGTTGCCATGCCGCGGGGATCGTACGCTGTGGCCGTGGGCGAGCCGGAGCTGACCGGGAACGACGGCGACGTCTCCGACCGCATCCTCACCGCTCCGAACGTGATCACGTTCGTGCGGCTCCTCTGCCTGCCGGTCTTCCTGTGGTTGCTCCTGCACGACGAGAACCGTGCGGCCGCCGCGTGGCTCCTCGGTGCGCTCGGCGCCACCGACTTCGTCGACGGCTATGTGGCCCGCCACTTCCATCAGACCTCGAAGCTGGGCAAGGTCCTGGACCCGGTGGCCGACCGCCTGCTGCTGTTCGTCGGCATCAGCGCGATCCTCTATGACGGCACCGTGCCGATCTGGTTCGCGGTCGTGGTGCTCGCTCGCGAAGTGCTCGTCACCGTGGCCACGCTCGCACTCGCTGCGCTCGGTGCGAAGCGCATCGACGTCACGTGGTACGGCAAGGCCGGCACCTTCGCGAACATGTTCGCCTTCCCGCTGTTCCTCGGATCGCACTCAACCGTGTCGTACTCGGGCGTATGCGCCGTGCTGGCGTGGGTCGCCGCGGCCCCCGGCATCGTGCTCAGCTACTACGCGCTGCTCCTCTACATTCCCATCGCTCGCAACGCGTTGCGGGAGGGTAGGCAAGCGCGGGTCGGGGTAGCGTCGAGTCCGTGAAGGCAGTGATCATGGCCGGAGGCGAAGGCAGCCGGCTGCGACCGCTCACCTCGAACCAGCCGAAGCCCATGCTCCCGCTGGTCAACCTCCCGATGATGGAGCACATCGTCGGGCTGCTGAAGCGACACGGCTTCGACGAGATTGTCGTGACGCTCGCATTCATGCCGAACGCGATCCGCACCTACTTCGGTGACGGCTCCGAGTTCGGCGTGCGCATGGTGTACGCCACCGAGGAGCAACCGCTCGGCACCGCGGGATCGGTGCGCAACGCGATGGACGAGCTCGACGACCGATTCCTCGTCATCTCGGGCGACGTGCTCACCGACATCGACCTTTCGAAGATCGTGTCCTTCCACGAAGAACACGAGGCGCTCGCCACGATCGGGCTCGTTGCCGTCGAGAACCCGCTCGAGTTCGGCATCGTGATCACGCGTGATGACGGCTCGATCGAGCGCTTCCTCGAGAAGCCCACGTGGGGCCAGGTGTTCAGCGACACGATCAATGCCGGCATCTTCGTGTTCGAGCCCGAGATCTTCGACTACATCCCGGCGGGCGAAGCGGTCGACTTCTCGAACGAGGTCTTCCCGAAGCTGCTGGCCAACGCCCGGCCGCTGTTCGGCGCCGTCGCCGAGGGCTACTGGGAAGATGTCGGCACGCTCGAGGCCTACGTGCGTGCCCACAAGGATGTGCTCGACGGCAAGGTCGCGCTCGACATCCCGGGCTTTCGCCTCGAGCACGGCGTGTGGCTCGGCGAAGGCGCGGAGATCCACCCCGAGGCCCACGTCGACGGCCCGGCGGTGATCGGCGAGAACTGCCGCGTTGAAGCCGGCGCCCGCCTGGGCGAGTACACGGTTCTCGGCGGCAACGTCCGCGTCCGCGAGGGCGCCGACCTCGAGCGGGTCGTGGTGCACGACAACGCGTACCTCGGCCAGAACGCGCGCCTGCGGGGCACGGTCGTCGGTCGGGCCTGCGATCTCCGCACGAGCGTGCGCTGCGAGGAGGGCGTGGTGCTCGGCGACGAGTGCTTCGTCGGCGACAACGCGGTGCTCGGCGCGGGCGTCAAGGTCTACCCGTTCAAGACGGTTGAGCCATCGGCGGTCGTGAACTCCTCGATCGTGTGGGAGTCGCGGGGCGCCCGCACGCTCTTCGGTCGCGACGGGGTGGCGGGCCTCGCCAACGTCGACGTGAGCCCCGAGCTCGCGGTCCGCCTCGCGATGGCGTACGCCACCACCCTGAAGAAAGAGTCGACGGTGATCACGTCGCGCGACTCGTCGCGCTCGGCCCGCATGTTGAAGCGGGCGATGATGGCGGGCATCAACGCTGCCGGCGTGAACGTCCTCGACCTCGAAGTGGCGTCGGTTCCCGTCACCCGATTCCTCGCCCGACAGCCCAACGCCGTTGGCGGCATCACGATCCGGCTTGTCGAGGACGACACGCAATCGGTGGTGATCCGGTTCTTCGACGGGAACGGGCTCGATCTCTCCGAGGGCGGTCAGCGCAAGATCGAGCGGCTCATCAACCGTGAGGACTTCCGGCGCGCGCTTCCCGGCGAGATCGGAGAGATCGGGTTCCCGCCGCGCGCGCTCGAGCAGTACTCGGTGGCGCTCGAGTCGACGGTCGACGTCGAGCTCATCCAGGCCAGCCGGCCCAAGATCGTCGTCGACTACGGGTTCGGATCCACGTCGTTCGTGATGCCGAACCTGCTGGCCAAGCTCGACGCCGACGTGCTGGCGGTGAACCCCTACGCCTCGACCCGCGGGATCCTCGGCTACGACCCGAAGCGCCACGCCGACCAGGTCGCCGGCCTGGTCCGCACGTCGGGGGCGCACATCGGCGCCGCGATCGATCCCGACGGCGAGCACCTCACCCTCATCGACGACGAGGGCCACGCCCTCACGCATACCGAGGCCGTCCTCGCCCTGCTCGAGCTCGTCGCCGACCACTTGTTGGGCGACCGGGTCGCCCTGCCCGTCGGCGTCACCAGCCACGCCGAGACCCTTCTCGCGGCCCACGGCATCCGGCTCCAGTACACGAAGATGGCGACGTCGGCACTCATGGATGCCGCGTCCGAGCCGGGCGTCGGGTTCGCGGCGAGCCTCGACGGCGGCTACATCCTCCCCGGGTTCCTCCCCGCGTTCGACGCCGCCGCCACGTTCGTGAAGGTGCTCGAACTGCTGGCGCGCAAGCAGGTGCGCCTCTCGTCGATCGTGCACGGCTTGCCTCGCGTGCACATCGCACACGAGACGGTGGTCACGCCGTGGGAGCAGAAGGGCACCGTGATGCGTTCGCTGGTCGAGCTCACGAAGGACCGCGAGCTCGAGCTCGTCGACGGCGTCAAGGTGCTCCACGAGGACGGCTGGGCCCTCGCGCTCCCGGACCCCGAAGAGCCCGTCACCCACGTGTGGGCCGAGTCGGGTTCCGACGTCGACGCCCGCCGACTCGCGCAGGAGTACGCGCGGCGCAT